>NZ_JBSYVT010000160.1:0-200 GCF_054112845.1 Acinetobacter sp. NigerLNRRAM0016 | reverse complement strand
GACTTCATCACCAATGACAATACTTTACTGTTCCAAGGCACAGTGGATCTGGATGATGGCAACAGCCTCAGTGTAACTGTCGGGGCAGACACCTACACCACCGCGGATCCCCGTCTGACGATTGATGGCTCAGGCAACTGGACACTGGACCTGACAGGCACCACTTTGCTGGATGGGACCTATGCCGTGGTGGCAACGGT
>NZ_JBSYVT010000159.1:0-201 GCF_054112845.1 Acinetobacter sp. NigerLNRRAM0016 | reverse complement strand
TTGCAAATAACCACGAATGGTAAGCTGAAGACTGTTTTAGCTAAAGGTGCAGCATATGAATCCTTTCCATGGTCGGCATTTTCAGGGCGAAATCATTCTTTGGGCTGTGCGCTGGTATTGTAAATATGGCATTAGCTATCGTGAACTGCAGGAAATGCTGGCCGAACGGGGTGTGAATGTTGATCACACGACTATTTACCG
>NZ_JBSYVT010000158.1:0-203 GCF_054112845.1 Acinetobacter sp. NigerLNRRAM0016 | reverse complement strand
CTATTTAGTTGTCTCAAAGGACGTGGATTCAATCTTGAAAATACTCGTTTAACAGACCCTAGACGAGTCAAGAAATTGATAGCAGTGCTAGCTATCGGTTTCTGTTGGTGCTATTTAACAGGTGAATGGCAACATGATCGAAAAAAAGCAATAAAAATAAAGAAGCATGGACGACTTTCAGTAAGTTTATTTCGCTACGGTTT
>NZ_JBSYVT010000157.1:0-226 GCF_054112845.1 Acinetobacter sp. NigerLNRRAM0016 | reverse complement strand
ATTTAAGATTTTTCCAAGAAAACAATATGCTGATTTGGTATTACGTCTAGAAGAAAGATAAAAATCAATCGTATAGCCACGTTGATCGACTGCACGATACAGATAAGACCATTGTCCATTTACTTTTACATAAGTTTCATCAATATGCCATGAGCTCAGATCTGTAGGATTACGCCAATACCAGCGTAAGCGTTTTTCTATTTCAGGGGCGTAGCGCTGAACCCAG
>NZ_JBSYVT010000156.1:0-241 GCF_054112845.1 Acinetobacter sp. NigerLNRRAM0016 | reverse complement strand
AATCGCCAAAAGCCCCAATGGATTGATATCTGGTATTTGCAATACCACTGCGCCAGCAACAGTTGATGTTGCAGATCCTAAAATTGTTCGCCCAATCGCTAAACGCCAGGTTAGCTTTTCATCTGAAACCAAGAGCTTTGCGAATCCAATACACGCCCCAATAGCAATCAAAAATAAGAAATTCCTTTCATGCTCTTGCATGTAACCCCCTTAAACTTGGCAATAAAAAAGCACCCTTTGG
>NZ_JBSYVT010000155.1:0-241 GCF_054112845.1 Acinetobacter sp. NigerLNRRAM0016 | reverse complement strand
TGAAAAGGTGCTTTTTTATTGCCAAGTTTAAGGGGGTTACATGCAAGAGCATGAAAGGAATTTCTTATTTTTGATTGCTATTGGGGCGTGTATTGGATTCGCAAAGCTTTTGGTTTCAGATGAAAAGCTAACCTGGCGTTTAGCGATTGGACGAACAATTTTAGGATCTGCAACATCAACTGTTGCTGGTGCAGTGGTATTGCAAATACCAGATATCAATCCATTAGGGCTTTTGGCGATC
>NZ_JBSYVT010000154.1:0-252 GCF_054112845.1 Acinetobacter sp. NigerLNRRAM0016 | reverse complement strand
GGTAATGATGCTGGTTTGGCTGGTGTATGGTCGGAGCAATCTGCTCGAATTGAAGAGGATATGGCGCAAGCACTCCGAACAGATTCAGTGATTGCTCAAATGGCTGCCAATGATGCGATTTACCAAAATCAGATTCAGGCAAATGCCAGTGCGATTGCTGCCAATGTATCTGCCACTTCGACCTTGCAAACCACTGTTGGGCAGAATACAGCGAGTATTCAGACTCAGCAGCAGTCTATCAATGGGATCAAT
>NZ_JBSYVT010000153.1:0-253 GCF_054112845.1 Acinetobacter sp. NigerLNRRAM0016 | reverse complement strand
AATGTAAGTGTTTCACAGCGTTATATACACGCAATGACGATGAGGAAGTGATGGCTTATTTTGCGGTGTTTGATATAGAGACAGGCAGAATTGAAAATCTGGTTGAATGTCCTGAGTTCCTGGCGAATTCAATTCACTTGGAAGCTAACCAGGACATGATCCAAGTTGAGTCTCAAGTCTCAGCAGCACAATACCATGTAGTTAATCGAGAGCTTTATAAACTTTATTAACAATATGATCGAATGACGGCACC
>NZ_JBSYVT010000152.1:0-253 GCF_054112845.1 Acinetobacter sp. NigerLNRRAM0016 | reverse complement strand
GCGTCAGCACTTGGCATTTTGGGAAGTACATTTATTGAGTCTTGGCTGAAACGCCAAGCAAACACGTGGAGTATTAAATGAAATTCATTGAAAACTGGAAACAGGCATACAAACTGAAATCAGTACAAGTTGGCGCATTAAGCGCCATTTTTTATGCCCTGATTTTATTTGCAGAACAATTTATGGGTGTTTGGAATGTGATTCCGCAAGATGTGAAAAACATGATGCCAGAACAATGGAAAGAAGCCGTTGG
>NZ_JBSYVT010000151.1:0-269 GCF_054112845.1 Acinetobacter sp. NigerLNRRAM0016 | reverse complement strand
TGGCACAGCCGTAGATCACATCATCCACCTGTTTCCAGTCCACACTGGGATTACGTTGCATCAGGGCTTGAATTGGGAGTGCACCCAAGTCATCGGCACGGACTGGGGCTAAACCACCCGCATAACGACCAAATGGGGTACGGATGGCATCGATGATATACGCGTCTTTCATGTTTAATCTTGTCCTTTGGAATGGGACTCTGCTGATAGATAAACTGTATCTAGTCACGATGGAGTCTTACCATGTTCAGTTAAATGCCAGTAGCTCG
>NZ_JBSYVT010000150.1:0-272 GCF_054112845.1 Acinetobacter sp. NigerLNRRAM0016 | reverse complement strand
CATGAAAGTACTGGTACATGATGGACTGGGCATCTGGCTGTGTGCCAGGCGGCTGGAACAGGGCAAATTTCACTGGGCTCAAGTTCACCAAGGTGAAACCGTGGCCCTCAGCCCGGAACAGTTACAGGCACTGATCCAAGGTTTGCCCTGGCAGCGCATTGGACGACAGCAGGTGGTGACGATGCTTTAAACCAGGCTGTTCCATTCTGCTATTCTCCAAACGTTCTATTTCATTCTTCTCATGACCTCAGGCATACTGCGGTCATGAATAC
>NZ_JBSYVT010000149.1:0-272 GCF_054112845.1 Acinetobacter sp. NigerLNRRAM0016 | reverse complement strand
GTTTAAACAGCGCCAGTTCATGCTCGTATTTTTGATTGAGAATAGAAAGATGCTGAACTTTAGAATCTAATTGCTGATTGGTGACTTCAAGATGTTGAACTTTGGCATCTAATTGTTGATTTGATACTTCCAGATGTTGAACTTTAGAATCTAATTGCTGGTTTGATTTTTCTAATTCTTGATTTGATTGTGCCAGAGACTGATGCTGCATTGCCAACTGCCGGGTAAATTCCAGCAGTTGTTCATGGGTCAGTTGGTTTAAGTCAGGCAGT
>NZ_JBSYVT010000148.1:0-277 GCF_054112845.1 Acinetobacter sp. NigerLNRRAM0016 | reverse complement strand
CACAGCTTGTTTGTAATGCGCTAAATATGGCTATTCACAATCAAAAACCAACCAAAGAACTGATTGTGCATTCAGACAGAGGAAGTCAATATTGCAGCCATGAATATCGAAATATACTTGAGCAATATGGTTTTCAAGGTTCAATGAGCAAGCGCGGAGACTGTTACGATAATGCACCGATTGAAAGCTTTTGGGGAATACTGAAAAATGAGTTAGTGCATCATTACAACTATCAAACCAGAGAAGAAGCCAAAGCAGATATTATAAAATACATTGA
>NZ_JBSYVT010000147.1:0-277 GCF_054112845.1 Acinetobacter sp. NigerLNRRAM0016 | reverse complement strand
GAGTCGCAGCTTCATCAGGATCTGCAAATTAAAGTCGATCAAATTGAAGTGATCGATCAACAGATTCCGATTATCAAACAGGATATACAGAATACCAAAGCACAAGTTGCTCAGGAGGTGATTGATCGCCAGTACGCGATCCAACAAGCAGAAGATGGATTAAGTCAGCAAATCATTGATGGAGATGATGCAGTATTGGAGGTTGTAAATACTGTTAAAGAATCCAGTGAACAGGGTATTGCTGCTGCGCAAGAATCCATTCATTTAGTCAGTGAAG
>NZ_JBSYVT010000146.1:0-279 GCF_054112845.1 Acinetobacter sp. NigerLNRRAM0016 | reverse complement strand
ATATGCGCGTCTTGTTAACTTCTGTGATTTATCACAGCATCTAGACCTGACGAAGGCTAGATAAATCATTAACAGATTAGAAGATTGAGTCTGAAATAAATTGTTCACTCAATAACAAAGAAAGAAGAAGTAATTCTTTGATCTGAGTTGATTGAGAACTAGCAAAAACACTGAATCAAGCGTTTTGGTATATGAATTTAGATTGAAGCTGTACGGTGCTTAAGTGCACGGACAACGAACTTAGGGCGCAAGCCTGTTGTTACACTAACTTGTAGGTTG
>NZ_JBSYVT010000145.1:0-286 GCF_054112845.1 Acinetobacter sp. NigerLNRRAM0016 | reverse complement strand
CATCATATAGGACGACGTCATACACGTACTTTAATGAAGAAAATGGGTATTCAGGCGTTATATTGCAAACCAAATTTAAGCCAGGCTAATCAAGCTCACCGTAAATATCCATATCTGCTCAAAGGGTTGGCTATTCAGCGCAGTAATCAAGTGTGGTCTACGGATATAACGTATATCCCTATGGCAAAAGGCTTTGTTTATTTATGTGCTGTGATTGATTGGCATAGCCGCAAGGTACTTGCGCATAGGGTATCGATTAGTATGGAGGTGGATTTTTGTATTTCGG
>NZ_JBSYVT010000144.1:0-295 GCF_054112845.1 Acinetobacter sp. NigerLNRRAM0016 | reverse complement strand
TTATGCGCGTCTTGTTAACTTCTGTGATTTATCACAGTATCTAGACCTGACGAAGGCTAGATAAATCATTAACAGATTAGAAGATTGAGTCTGAAATAAATTGTTCACTCAATAACGAAGAGAGAAGAAGTAATTCTTTGATCTAAGTTGATTGAGAACTAGCAAAAACACTGAATCAAGCGTTTTGGTATATGAATTTAGATTGAAGCTGTACGGTGCTTAAGTGCACAGACAACGAACTGTAAGAGATGAATGAGAGATCATTGATCACTGTCTTATTACTACTTGTAGGTAA
>NZ_JBSYVT010000143.1:0-300 GCF_054112845.1 Acinetobacter sp. NigerLNRRAM0016 | reverse complement strand
AATAGGCTGATTTACTGTTCCGTCTAGCGGAAAGGTAAAAGTCAATCGTATGACCACGTTGATCAACTGCACGATACAGGTAAGTCCATCGCCCCTTCACTTTGATATAAGTCTCATCCATATGCCATGAATGTAAATCTGTAGGATTACGCCAATACCAGCGTAAGCGTTTTTCCATTTCTGGAGCATAACGCTGAACCCAACGATAAATTGTGGTGTGGTCAACATTCACACCCCGTTCAGCGAGCATTTCTTGAAGTTCACGATAGCTGATGCCATATTTACAATACCAACGAACAG
>NZ_JBSYVT010000142.1:0-301 GCF_054112845.1 Acinetobacter sp. NigerLNRRAM0016 | reverse complement strand
TTTTACGTAATTCATTACTGGTACGGTGTTGACCATAAGCTGGGAATTGGATTGCGAAATCAAGCACAGCTTGTTCTGTAGCATCATCCACGCGGTTTTTTAGATTCGGTACTCGTCGGGATTTATTGATGAGTGAATCTACATCACCTGATTCGACGAGTTCCTGATAACGATAAAAGGTATCTCTAGAGACTCCCATGACTTTACAAGCTCTAGATACATTCTGAAGTTCTTCAGCTAAATTGAGTAAGCCTACTTTATGTTTGATGATTTGATTGTTAGTATGCAACATAAGAAAGTT
>NZ_JBSYVT010000141.1:0-304 GCF_054112845.1 Acinetobacter sp. NigerLNRRAM0016 | reverse complement strand
GGCTCGAATAGATGGCGATTTAGCCACTGTTCAAAAAATTGATACCTATGTTACTGAGAATAATGCTGCAGTTGCACAAGTAAGAAGTTCGCTAGAAATAGCAGTTCAGGCGACTGAAGCAAATGCGGAACAAATTGATTTGATCGAGCTTGAATTGCAAGGCAAAGCAAGCACAGGCGCTTTGGAGCAAGTCCAATCTAATTTGAATCAAGTAGATGGTAAAGTCTCTGCAAATACTGTAAGGATTGATGGTGTCTTTGCACAAATCAATCCTTCTTTAATTGGTTCAACCGAAGAGTTGATA
>NZ_JBSYVT010000140.1:0-304 GCF_054112845.1 Acinetobacter sp. NigerLNRRAM0016 | reverse complement strand
AATTAGATCATTTGTTGACCCAATCAAAGATGGATTAATTTGCGCAAAGACACCTTCAATTTTTACAGTATTTGCAGAGACTTCATCATCTACTTGATTCAAATTAGATTGGACTTGCTCCAAAGCGCCTGTACTTGCTTTGCCTTGCAATTCAAGCTCGATCAAATCAATTTGTTCCGCATTTGCTTCAGTCGCCTGTACTGCTATTTCTAGCGAACTTCTTACTTGTGCAACTGCAGCATCATTCTCAGCAACATAGGTATCAATTTTTTGAACTGTGGCTAAATCACCATCTATTCGAGCT
>NZ_JBSYVT010000139.1:0-307 GCF_054112845.1 Acinetobacter sp. NigerLNRRAM0016 | reverse complement strand
CGCTATTCCACGATAAACGATTGCGAGCATCAGGATATTAATATTTCGTTTTCCCCATTTCCAATTGGTTCTATCTAAAGTCAGTTGCACTTGGTCGAATGAAAACATATTGAAAATCAACTGAGAAATTTGACGATAATCAAAATACTGACCTGCAAAGAAGCGCTGCATACGTCGATAAAATGATTGTGGTAAGCACTTGATGGGCAAGGCTTTAGATGCAGAAGAAAGATTACATGTTTGCTTTAAAATAATCACAAGCATGATGAGCGCAAAGCACTTTAAATGTGACTTGTTCCATTTTAGA
>NZ_JBSYVT010000138.1:0-311 GCF_054112845.1 Acinetobacter sp. NigerLNRRAM0016 | reverse complement strand
CGTCATGAAAATAAAAAGCGAAAAGCTAACGGTGAACCTAAAAAAGATTCTATATTACAGGATATTAAAACTATTCATGAGCGCCCAGCCGAAGTTCAAGAAAGAAAAATACCGGGTCATTGGGAAGCTGATTTAATTAAAGGTAAAGACAATAAAAGTTCGATAGCAACACTTATTGAACGAAATACACGGCTCTGTATCTTGGCAACATTACCTGATGCAAAGGCAGAATCAGTGCGCAAGGCTTTAACTGAAGCTCTGAAATATTTACCTGCAGAACTGCGTAAAACGTTGACCTATGACCGTGGACG
>NZ_JBSYVT010000137.1:0-317 GCF_054112845.1 Acinetobacter sp. NigerLNRRAM0016 | reverse complement strand
GCTAAATACAGCTCATAATCATGTTGTTCAACCTTACCGCAATATTCAGTACCTCTGTCTGTCAGGATACGCAGCATTGGTAGATCCTGTGACTGATAAAATGGCAGTACGCGATCATTTAATAGATCTGCTGCTGTAATCGGTGTCTTTGTAGTGTAAAGCTTACAATGTACGACTTTGCTGTAGGTATCGATGAACGTTTGTTGATAGATTCGACCAACGCCTTTGAGATTGCCAACGTAAAATGTATCTTGTGCTCCAAGATATCCTGGATGGTGTGTTTCTATTTCGCCACAAGCAACATCATCTTCATGTTT
>NZ_JBSYVT010000136.1:0-331 GCF_054112845.1 Acinetobacter sp. NigerLNRRAM0016 | reverse complement strand
GCTCATCTTGTGGAATCTGATTAAGTAAATCACCAAGCACCTGTGAATCACTGACATTATTGGTTGTAAGCTGAACTGCTCGTATTTGTAGGGTTTTAGCATCTATACCAATATGAAGTTTACGCCATTGGCGACGATATTCAGGTCCATGTTTCTTGCGTTTCCATTCGCCCTCACCTAGAAACTTCATGCCTGTAGAGTCCATGAGTAGATGCAGCCCATCGCTACTTTTTTGGTAGCTGATTACAATATCAATATGCTTTTGTCTTCTACAAAGCGTGGTGTAATCTGGAGCTATCCAATTTAATCCGCAAAGTTTAATCAGACTTTG
>NZ_JBSYVT010000135.1:0-336 GCF_054112845.1 Acinetobacter sp. NigerLNRRAM0016 | reverse complement strand
TTATTTAGTTGTCTCAAAGGACGTGGATTCAATCTTGAAAATACTCGTTTAACAGACCCTAGACGAGTTAAGAAATTGATAGCAGTGCTAGCTATCGGTTTCTGTTGGTGCTATTTAACAGGTGAATGGCAACATGATCGAAAAAAAGCGATAAAAATAAAGAAGCATGGACGACTTTCAATAAGTTTATTTCGCTACGGTTTGGACTATGTTCAAATGGTTATTCTACGTTTGATTGGTTTTGGAAAAAAAGAAGAATTTAAGAAAGTGCTCGCAATTTTAAGAAAGAAAAAGCCTGATAGAACAAGGGCCCTATGAAATTTGTCGTGTACAGAG
>NZ_JBSYVT010000134.1:0-336 GCF_054112845.1 Acinetobacter sp. NigerLNRRAM0016 | reverse complement strand
TGTACTAGCTTGTATCTTACCCCTCATAGTGATTAGCTATCACTATATTGCAAATTACAGAGTTTCGTGTACTAGCAAAACATAAAGTTTGAGTTTGAGATAAAACCTGTAATTTGCCCTAACCACTTACACAACTCTGGACGGTAACTAAGCACTCTGATGCTGTATTCACAAGAAAAGACAGTGGTTATGCTAAAACAATAATTGGGTAAATCAGGCAGGTAAGATTATGTTTTATCTTGGTATTGATGTTGCTAAAGCTAAAATTGATTGCTGTTTAATTTTAGACAATTCTACAAGTAAGAAGAAGTCAAAAACCTTTTCTAATACACAAAA
>NZ_JBSYVT010000133.1:0-343 GCF_054112845.1 Acinetobacter sp. NigerLNRRAM0016 | reverse complement strand
AGAGGTGGTCCCACTTGTTTGAACAACTAAAAGCGTATTTATAAGTGATATTCCGCTCTAGTTAAGCCACCTTGTTTTGTTGGGGTAGCTGATCATAGTAAAACTCATTTGGTGTCATTTTGTCTAGACTCGAATGAGGTCGTTTCAAATTATAAAACTCAAAATATGCACTTAATTGCTTTTTCGCATCTGTGACACTGCTATAAGCTTTGAGATACACCTCTTCATATTTAACGCTCCGCCATAATCGTTCAACCATCACATTATCTACCCATCGACCTTTACCATCCATACTGATTTGAATGCCATTTGATTTCAATACATCAATAAATGCATCACTGGT
>NZ_JBSYVT010000132.1:0-362 GCF_054112845.1 Acinetobacter sp. NigerLNRRAM0016 | reverse complement strand
GAAAAACCCTTTACAGATAGGTTTGTGCAACAAAGCCTTTACCAAGTTAAAACCTCCTGTTTTTTCAGCACACATCATTTAACATTGAGTAATATTTATTGGATTAAGGTTTATAACCAAATAGTTATTAAGATAAATCACCAATCAGATGCAAAAACTAGGTTTTATACGAAGTATTGTACTCATAACAGTAAGGTATTCGGACTAAAGATGGTAAGAAAAGCACTTGCTGACTTGGATAATCTATCTAGCAACGCTTCTCTTGTTGATGTTTTGGCAAATCAAGTTGGTATATACGACACGATATGGAGTTTTAAGTTTGTCGAGAAATCTCCTAGAACCCGTATACACGGCACTGGCAT
>NZ_JBSYVT010000131.1:0-389 GCF_054112845.1 Acinetobacter sp. NigerLNRRAM0016 | reverse complement strand
GCTTGCCATGATCACATTCAATCACGTTATTTTTATACTTAATCTGCCTGTGCTCAAGGTCTGGTGGACATTTACCTTCCCGTTTTAACCGTGATAAAGCACGTCCATATGTGGGTGCTTTATCCGTGTTGATCACTTGTGGAATTTGCCACTTCTTCACATTATTTAAAATTTTTCCAAGAAAACAATATGCTGATTTGGTATTACGTCTAGAAGAAAGATAAAAATCAATGGTATCGCCACGTTGATCGACTGCACGATACAGATAAGACCATCGTCCATTCACTTTTACATAGGTTTCATCAATATGCCACGAGCTCAGATCTGTAGGATTACGCCAATACCAGCGTAAACGTTTTTCTATTTCAGGAGCATAACGTTGAACCCAA
>NZ_JBSYVT010000130.1:0-396 GCF_054112845.1 Acinetobacter sp. NigerLNRRAM0016 | reverse complement strand
ATTTGATTTCGCCCTTGTTTGCCTTTTGATGGAGCATATCATTGCGTAGCAGGATCAAACCAAATGGCAATATTTCCTCGACTCATGAGTGCTCGGTTATATGCGGGCCAATTGGTTGTGCGGTAGATTTTGTGTGTAGGCTTCTTCATTTGAAAATTATATCGCTGAAAAACCCTTTACAGATAGGTTTGTGCAACAAAGCCATTCAGAATTGAAATAGAAAAATTTAAAAATAAATAACTTGGAAATAGATTTTATGATAAAATTCAATCAGCTATATTAATTTCTACACTTATGTCTGCACTACAAAAAATTAATGAAGATATGATAGTGAATCTTCCTAAGAGAGATGGATCCGTAAATTTGAACAACTCCTATAAGTGATATTCTGCTCCT
>NZ_JBSYVT010000129.1:0-400 GCF_054112845.1 Acinetobacter sp. NigerLNRRAM0016 | reverse complement strand
TGGTTGGTCTTGTTACTGACTTGAGTACATTACTGCAATTACTGCAATTACTGCAATTACTGAAATTACGGTAAATACGGCAACTACAGCAACCTATATTGGGGTTTGTTTGGTTCGTTACGTCAATTACGGTAAATACGGTAAATACCGTGAATACGGCTATTCCAGTATCTACGTTAAGTGGTTGGTCTTGTTACTGTCTTGAGTACATTACTGCAATTACTGCAATTACTGCAATTACGGTAAATACGGTAAATACCGTGAATACAGCTATTCCAGTATCTACGTTAAGTGGTTGGTCTTGTTATTGACTTGAGTACATTACTGCAATTACTGCAATTACTGCAATTACTGCAATTACGGTAAATACGGCAACTACAGCAACCTATATTGGGGTTTA
>NZ_JBSYVT010000128.1:0-427 GCF_054112845.1 Acinetobacter sp. NigerLNRRAM0016 | reverse complement strand
AGACAACTTAGCATTTCAATGCAAACTCTTTCAAATTGGAATACCAAAGCAAAGGCTGGAACTTTAGCAGGTACAAAACAGTATTCACCTGATCTAAACGCTCTACTCGAAGAAAATAAAAAACTCAAACAACAGCTCAAAATAGCTGAAATGGAACGTGAATTTTTAAAAAAGGCAGCAGCGTACTTTGCCAAAGAAAGTCAGTAAGGTACGCCTATATGAAACAAAAAAGATATTCTTTTCCAATTACCTTAATGGCTCGATTACTTCATGTTTCAGTTTCATGTTTTTATGATTGGCTCAAGAGAGGCGTGAGCAAAAGAACGATTCAACGAAATCAACAGACGATATTGGTGAAAATAGCCCATGAGGAGACAAGGCAGAGCTATGGTTATATTCGATTAACCAAATACTTACAAGCTCAGGG
>NZ_JBSYVT010000127.1:0-427 GCF_054112845.1 Acinetobacter sp. NigerLNRRAM0016 | reverse complement strand
ATCAGTATTTCGATTATCGTCAAATTTCTCAGTTAATTTTCAATATATTTTCATTCGATAAAGTCCAATTAACTTTGGATAGAACCAACTGGAAATGGGGAAAACGAGATATCAATATCTTGATGTTAGCCATCGTCTATCGTGGAATAGCGATACCTATTGTTTGGACATTGCTCAATAAACGTGGCAATTCAGATACAAAAGAGCGTATTGCTTTGATTCAACGCTTTATCTCCATTTTTGGTAAAGATCGTATTGTGAATGTGTTCGCAGACAGAGAATTTATCGGTGAGAAATGGTTTACATGGTTAATTGAAAATGACATTCACTTCTGTATACGTGTTAAAAAAACTTTATTGTGACCAATCACTTAGCCAAGAATCATAAAATTAGTGATTTATTTCGTCATCTTCAAGTTGGTCAAACA
>NZ_JBSYVT010000126.1:0-427 GCF_054112845.1 Acinetobacter sp. NigerLNRRAM0016 | reverse complement strand
GTCAGTATTTCGATTATCGTCAAATTTCTCAGTTAATTTTCAATATATTTTTATTCGATAAAGTCCAATTAACTTTGGATAGAACCAACTGGAAATGGGGGAAACGAGATATCAATATCTTGATGTTAGCCATCGTCTATCGTGGAATAGCCATACCTATAGTTTGGACATTGCTCAATAAACGGGGAAATTCAGATACAAAAGAGCGTATTGCTTTGATTCAACGCTTTATCTCTATTTTTGGTAAAGACCGTATTGTGAATGTGTTCGCAGACAGAGAATTTATCGGTGAGAAATGGTTTACATGGTTAATTGAAAATGACATTAACTTTTGTATACGTGTTAAAAAAACTTCATTGTGACCAATCACTTAGCCAAGAATCATAAAATTAGTGATTTATTTCGTCATCTTCAAGTTGGTCAAACT
>NZ_JBSYVT010000125.1:0-430 GCF_054112845.1 Acinetobacter sp. NigerLNRRAM0016 | reverse complement strand
TTTGGTAGTGTTTCAAAAAGTATGCTGAAGAAAAAGCCGATTGGATTTTGATAAAATAGAGAAATGCAAATAACTCTAGCAATCAAATGTCCAACCTGCCTCAGTGATAGTATAAAGAAAAATGGTATCAAAGTAGATGGGAAACAAAACTATCAGTGCAAAGACTGTAAACGTCAGTTTATTGGTGATCATGCACTGAGCTATCTAGGATGTAAGTCAGGTATTACTCGTAAAATATTACAGTTGATGGTCAGAGGCAGCGGTATACGAGATATTGCTGAAGTTGAGCGCATCAGTATCGGTAAAGTTTTACGTACTTTAACTGAATCAACCTATGAAATTCAGCCTCAGCAAAGTCATTATGAATCTCTCGAAGTAGATGAGTTCTGGAATTTTGTTGGAAATAAAAAGAATAAACAATGGCTTATTT
>NZ_JBSYVT010000124.1:0-440 GCF_054112845.1 Acinetobacter sp. NigerLNRRAM0016 | reverse complement strand
GGTGCGAGCAGAACATCATCCCCATAAGCCAAGTCGTTTAGATTGTATTTTTCTACTGCCAGATATTCAATCAGCTTGGAGATATAAACAACTCATGGCCGATTGGAATGTAATTTATGAAGTTGAAATTGATCCTACTCTAACTACACATTCAGGGGACTACCAAAAAGTTATCCCTATGAATGAACCATTACTTCACCAAACTCCCAACTTCGCCCACAATTATTGGACTGTAGACCCCAATCCTAGTTTCATTGAGATCCTTTACCCCAGTTCGGTTACTATCACTAAAATCATTGAGGATAGCCTCTGAGTGATTATGTATTGGCATTTCAATTTGTGCTTCATCACTTAATAGACTTTTCATAGATATTCTCCTTAGTTATTGTTTCGTGTGAACGCTCTCACTTGAGGGCTTTCAAAAACAACGCTTTCTCTTT
>NZ_JBSYVT010000123.1:0-465 GCF_054112845.1 Acinetobacter sp. NigerLNRRAM0016 | reverse complement strand
TGGTGTTTTCATTTCAGGTAGTGGGGTTCGATCTATTTGGCTTCGCCACGATTTAGAGAACTTTAAAAAGCGACTGAAAGCTTTAGAAGCCAAGGTGGCTAAAGATGGAATTGAGTTAAATGATCATCAAATTGCTGAACTTGAGCGTAAACATGAAGATGATGTTGCTTGTGGCGAAATAGAAACACACCATCCAGGATATCTTGGAGCACAAGATACATTTTACGTTGGCAATCTCAAAGGCGTTGGTCGAATCCATCAACAAACGTTCATCGATACCTACAGTAAAGTCGTACATTGTAAGCTTTACACTACAAAAACACCGATTACAGCAGCAGACCTGCTAAATGATCGCGTACTCCCGTTTTATCAATCTCAGGATCTATCTATGCTGCGTATCCTGACAGACAGAGGCACGGAATATTGCGGTAAGGTTGAACAACATGATTATGAGCTGTATTTAGC
>NZ_JBSYVT010000122.1:0-476 GCF_054112845.1 Acinetobacter sp. NigerLNRRAM0016 | reverse complement strand
GGCAGAGTAAAACTTGAAGTGCGACATAAACCACCTAATTAATTTAAAGGGTTTATGGAGTATATAAAATTGTCATACCATCATCTTAACTTTGAAGATCGTACTGCATTAATGCTTGAGTCAAGAAAAGAAGGCTTTTCAGCCAGAAAATTTGCTGAACTCATTAAAAGACATCCTAGTACGATCTATCGTGAGCTTAAAAGAAATAGCATCAATGACGTTTATCAAGCTCGATATGCTTCTGATAACACCTTCGCTAGACGTAGACGTGGTCACAGAAAACTCAAAATCGATTCAATCCTCTGGAAATTTATTGTTGAAGCGATCCGTTGTTTATGGTCTCCTCAGCAAATAGCAAAGCGTTTAAAGACATTTCCTGATTTGGATCAAACAATGAATGTAAGCCATACAACGATTTATTCAACGATACGAGCATTACCAAAGGGTGAGTTGAAAAAAGACTTATTATCCTGTCT
>NZ_JBSYVT010000121.1:0-484 GCF_054112845.1 Acinetobacter sp. NigerLNRRAM0016 | reverse complement strand
AGGAGCAGAATATCACTTATAGGAGTTGTTCAAATTTACGGATCCATCTCTTCGTTCCATTATCAAGACAAGCTATGGAGCTCATTCAAGCTCTACAACCCCTTACAGGCAACAAGCAATTTGTTTTCTATAATCACAGTACTGCAAAACCATTAAGTAATAATGCTCTGTTAAGCGCCATTCGCACTATGGGTTATACAGGTAAAATGACAGGGCATGGTTTTCGTGGACTTGCGTCTACAACCTTACATGAGCAAGGCTATATGCATGATGCTATTGAGATACAGTTAGCCCACACCGTTGGCAATGCCGTCTCTCAGGCGTATAACCATGCCCAATACCTTGAATATAGGACTAAAATGATGCAAGAGTGGTCGGACTTTATTGATGGTTTGAGAAATAAAGTTGTTCAAACTAATAACCTTATTTAAAAGTAAGCATCCGGCTAACACAGCCTTACCAAGCGATCCTATAAGCCTTAATT
>NZ_JBSYVT010000120.1:0-488 GCF_054112845.1 Acinetobacter sp. NigerLNRRAM0016 | reverse complement strand
AGCATAAATTCGGCAGTAAAAACGAACATCTCACTGCAAAACAAATCCACCTGTGGGATGAAGCGGTTGAAGAAGATATTGCCGCGGTTGATCTAGAACTGGAACGGCTAAATGCAGATAAAACCGATGCAGTGACACACAAAGCCAAAACCAATAAACCTAAACGTCGACCACTGCCAGATCATCTACACACCATCCGTATTGAGCATGAACCTGCATCAACCCAATGTGCTTGTGGCTGCCAACTTCGTCGTATCGGCGAAGATGTCAGTGAAAAACTGCATTTCAGACCGGCACAGTTCTATAAGGAACAGCATGTACGTGGCAAATGGGTCTGTGATCAGTGCGACACCCTGACTCAGCAAGCGATGCCCGCCTATGTGATTGATAAAGGTATTGCCAGTCCTGAACTGCTCAGCCATGTGCTGGTATCGAAGTATGCCGATCATTTGCCGCTGTACCGTCAGCGCCTGATCTATCAGCGGGCT
>NZ_JBSYVT010000119.1:0-500 GCF_054112845.1 Acinetobacter sp. NigerLNRRAM0016 | reverse complement strand
GTACAGCTTACTACAAATAATGTGAGCGATTCGCAAGTACTCGGTGATTTACTTGCTCAAATTCCCTTAGATGAACGAATTGATTCGGTCTATACCGATGGTGCTTATGACACGAAGCACTGCAGACAAGTCATTCTAGATCGAGATGCACATGCGCTCATTCCGCCAAGAAAAAATGCAAAACCATGGAAAGATCAGAAATTGAGATCTTTAGAGCGGAATGAGTTACTGAAAACAGTTAAACGTTTAGGAAGAACGCTTTGGAAAAAATGGTCTGGTTATCATCGTCGAAGTTTAGTTGAAACCAAGATGCATTGCATCAAACTATTAGGTGATAAATTAACAGCAAGGAGTTTTTCTAGTCAGGTGAATGAGATTCATGCACGCATAGCCGTATTGAACAAATTTACAGAATTAGGTCGTCCTCATACCCAAGTTGTCACTTGAATTCTGTTCAAATGAGCAGAGTGTTATCTTTTAAATCTTTGTGCAACAAAGCC
>NZ_JBSYVT010000118.1:0-539 GCF_054112845.1 Acinetobacter sp. NigerLNRRAM0016 | reverse complement strand
GGCTTTGTTGCACAAACCTAGCCTATAAGGTTTATTCAGTCCTATAATTTCAAAATGAATAAACCTACTCCTAAAACTTATCGTACAACCAACTGGTCTTCCTATAATCGCGCTCTCATTAATCGGGGCAACATTTCCATTTGGTTTGATCCAAACACTCAGTGGTATGCACAACCACAAAACAAGCAAGGTCGAAATCAAACTTACTCCGATACGGCTATTCAATGCTGTTTAATGATCAAATCTTTATTTAGACTCTCTTTACGCATGGTCACGGGTTTTGTTCAAAGTCTGATTAAACTTTGTGGATTAAATTGGACCGCACCAGATTACAGTACGCTTTGTCGAAGACAAAAACATATTGATATTGCGATTAGCTATCAAAAAAGTAGTGATGGGCTACATCTACTCGTCGACTCAACTGGCTTAAAGTTTCTAGGTGAAGGTGAGTGGAAACGTAAGAAACATGGACCTGAATATCGTCGCCAATGGCGTAAGCTTCATATTGGCATCGATGCTGAAACCTTGCAAATACGTGC
>NZ_JBSYVT010000117.1:0-561 GCF_054112845.1 Acinetobacter sp. NigerLNRRAM0016 | reverse complement strand
TAGTTCCCACCTAAAAACAAGTGGGGACTTAATCCATGAACATGGATATATATTCAGCAACACCTCCTGTTGCTAAAAAACGCAGAACATACAGCAAAGAATTCAAACTCAGTATTGTCAATGCCTGCAAAAATCCTAATACCTCGATCGCTTCGGTCGCACTGCAACATAGTATTAATGCCAACCTTGTCAGTCGTTGGATCAGGATCTTCAGCCATCATGATGGTGCCGTGCAGGATCCTACTCATGTGAATCCAGCATTTATTGCTTTGCCTTACACTGCTGCAATCAGCCAACCTATTGATGAGAGGATCACGTTGTGTATCACCGTGCCTCATACGAATAATGATATTCAGCTAAAATGGCAGACATCAGAAATACCTGCCTTGGCAGAATTACTCAAGGCACTGGCAACATGATCCGCATTGATGAAATCTGGTTGTCTACTCAGCCCATGGACATGCGTGCAGGTATGGATACGACCATGGCTCAGGTGGTGAGAGCCTTTGGCTACATCAAACCGCATTGTGCTTACCTGTTCTGTAATAAACGTGGCCATCG
>NZ_JBSYVT010000116.1:0-630 GCF_054112845.1 Acinetobacter sp. NigerLNRRAM0016 | reverse complement strand
TAGTGCCATGTAGAAAGAGCAGCACTTTAATGTTTATGCTGTTCCAATGTATTACATTCCGTACTTTCTATTTGTAACGTAATTTCAGTAATACTATGATTATGTTTTAGAACGTCTAAGGCCTTTTGATAGAGCTGATCTGGATCGCTATTAGGAGCAACTAAATGAGCAGTTAAATGAATGTTTTTTGAAGATATAGCCCAGACTTTCAACTGATGAATCCCTTCAACACCCTCTAGCATCAATAAATCATTTCTTAACGACTCAATATCAATCTCATCAGGAACCCCTTCAAGCAAAATATGGATACTTTGTTTTAATAAAACCCAAGTTCGAGGTAAGACCCAGAAGCCAATTAACACAGCGATTAAGGTATCTACCCACATCCACTGGGTAAAATAAATGACCACTCCTCCGATAATCACGCCTATCGATCCCAGTGCATCACTAAGAACTTCTAAATATGCGCCTTTCACATTTAGACTTCCTTCAGCACTCGCAGAAAGGATTTTCATTGAAATCAAATTTATGACCAAACCAATGACTGCGACAATCATCATTCCAATACTTTGAATTTCAGCAGGATTCGTAAAACGTTGGTAAGCTTCATAGACGATATATATCGCCACT
>NZ_JBSYVT010000115.1:0-671 GCF_054112845.1 Acinetobacter sp. NigerLNRRAM0016 | reverse complement strand
TACACGACGATTGGCAAGACCTTTTTCCTTCTTACCATTCACGTACACCCAACGATCAAACTGTAGAGCTGCAGCTTTGAACTGACTTTTATTTATATAAGTCAGCAATGTACTGGTCGAAAAAGCCGT
The DNA here is from genome assembly GCF_054112845.1 of Acinetobacter sp. NigerLNRRAM0016. Classification (NCBI taxonomy): domain Bacteria; kingdom Pseudomonadati; phylum Pseudomonadota; class Gammaproteobacteria; order Moraxellales; family Moraxellaceae; genus Acinetobacter; species Acinetobacter sp. NigerLNRRAM0016. The sequence goes on along the minus strand of NZ_JBSYVT010000115.1, from coordinate 542 downwards.
CTCCCCAACGTTGTAAACAAAACTGGCCAAGGCATCAAATTGGTTTTGATGAATATCGACCTTCACATATTTATCCAGGCATGCATCCACCCATTGGCAATCATTCTTGAGCCATAGTTCAGCTTGACCTCGCGTACACGTATCACCTGCTTTAACTTTAATGCCATTTGGATACTTGATCGTACCGAAGCCGATGGTCCACACGCCACCAGTGTCCAAATAAGCATTTGCGCGGAAGCCCTCAAACTCTCGAATGATTGCAAAGCCTTGCTCTGAAATATCGCGTAGACCTGTGATTACTGGCGTGGTCGGCAATGAGTATCCAATGAGCTTGGCAAATTCTGTAAGCCCATTTGTGGCAATAATGGCATCACCTGCATTGACTTGATCCTGCGTCAGCTTGCCACCAGACATAGCGCGCAACCAAGAATATGCCTGAGCAATTTGTTCTGAATTATTGACCGTCATTTGTATCTACCTCATCATGCAATTCAGGCTGTTTTTTCAAACGTGCAAGCACCATGGCCAAACTCACAAAAAGC
>NZ_JBSYVT010000114.1:0-671 GCF_054112845.1 Acinetobacter sp. NigerLNRRAM0016 | reverse complement strand
TCTTTTTGTGAGTTTGGCCATGATACTTGCACGTTTGAAAAAGCAGCCTGAATTGCATGATGAGGTAGATACAAATGGCGGTCAATAATTCAGAACAAATAGCTCAGGCATATTCTTGGTTACGTGCTATGTCTGGTGGCAAGCTGACGCAGGATCAAGTTAATGCAGGTGATGCCATTATTGCCACAAATGGGCTTACAGAATTTGCCAAGCTCATTGGTTACTCATTGGCGACCACGCCAGTAATCACAGGTCTACGCGATATTTCAGAGCAAGGCTTTGCAATCATTCGAGAGTTTGAGGGCTTCCGTGCAAATGCTTATTTGGACACTGGTGGTGTGTGGACCATTGGCTTCGGTACGATCAAGTATCCAAATGGCATTAAGGTTAAAGCAGGTGATACGTGTACACGTGGACAAGCGGAACTATGGCTTAAAAATGATTGTCAGTGGGTTGATGCTTGCCTAGATAAATACGTGAAGGTCGATATTCATCAAAACCAGTTCGATGCCCTAGCTAGTTTTGTGTACAACATTGGTGAAACTGCTTTTGCGAAAAGCACCATGCTGACTTTGATTAATAAAGGTCAGTTAAATGCTGCAGCATCGCAGTTTGATCGTTGGATCTATGACAATGGTGTGAAGGTATCTGGCTTGGCAAATCGTCGTGCG
>NZ_JBSYVT010000113.1:0-685 GCF_054112845.1 Acinetobacter sp. NigerLNRRAM0016 | reverse complement strand
TGTGACTACAGCGAAAATTGATAATTTAGCGGTGACTGAAGGGAAAATTGCGAATCTTGCAGTGGATACATTGAAGATCAAAGACAATGCGGTGACGGTGCCTGTTTCAGCTTTTGCAGAAGCTGCAACGACAGTAGGAACGGAATACACCACCATTCAAACTTTGGCTGTCCCAACCGATATGGGGCATACCATTTTGACCTTTGGTGCTGTATTCAGCTTTACATCCTATACGTCACAGCAGCGGTTGCTGTGTCGGGTATTGAAAAATGGCAATGTGGTTTTTGAGGATTTGGAGGTGCATTTTGTTGATTATGCTTCAGTGGGTGTAACTTCTGATAACAGTGGTTCACACGGACATAGTATTAATGTGAACGTATCCGGATCAATGGGAAGCGCAGGCAATCACAATCATTCCTTTAGTGGATCAACGAGCAATACTTCGATTAGTGGTGTGACAGGTTCTCATAGTCACAATTACAGTGGAAATACGGGTTCGGATGGATCACATACACATAGTTTGAGCTTGAATGGTAGTGCATCAATGGGACTTGACGGTATTCATAGTCATAACGTTTCGATTCGTGGGAGTGCACGTAGCGCAGGAACATTGAACATTTCAAGACATGATTCAACAGGTATAGCAGGAACATTCCAACTTCAACTTAAATCAGGTTCTGGTGGG
>NZ_JBSYVT010000112.1:0-688 GCF_054112845.1 Acinetobacter sp. NigerLNRRAM0016 | reverse complement strand
ACCCCCTGAGCCTGATTTAAGCTGCAGCTGGAATGTACCTGCTATACCTGTTGAATCATGTCTTGAAAGGTTCAATGTCCCCGCGCTACGTGCACTCCCTCGAATCGAAACGTTATGACTATGAATACCGTCAAGTCCCATTGATGCGCTACCACTCAAGTTCAAACTATGTGTATGGGATCCATCCGAACCCGTATTGCCATTGTAATTGTGGCTATGAGAAGAACCTGTCACACCACTAATTGAAGTATTGCTTGTTGATCCACTGAAGGAATGATTGTGATTGCCTGCGCTTCCCATTGATCCTGATACGTTCACATTAATGCTATGTCCGTGTGAACCACTGTTATCAGAAGTCACACCCACGGAAGCATAATCAACAAAATGAACCTCCAAATCTTCAAAGACTACATTGCCGTTTTTCAGCACCCGACAAAGCAACCGCTGCTGTGACGTATAGGATGTAAAGCTGAATACCGCACCAAAGGTCAAAATGGTATGCCCCATATCTGTTGGGACAGCCAAAGTTTGAATAGTGGTGTATTCCGTCCCCACTGTCGTTGCAGCTTCTGCAAAAGCAGAAACAGGCACCGTCACCGCATTGTCCTTGATCTTCAATGTATCCACTGCAAGATCCGCAATTTTCCCTTCAGTCACCGCTAAACTATCAATTTTCGCTGTAGTCACG
>NZ_JBSYVT010000111.1:0-718 GCF_054112845.1 Acinetobacter sp. NigerLNRRAM0016 | reverse complement strand
TTCTGCCTTCTTAAAATTGCCAAAATTTCCTTAAACTCTTCTTTTTTCCCAAAACCAATTAAACGCTGAATCGCCATTTGAACATAGTCTAAACCATAGCGAAATAAACTCATTGAGAGTCGTCCATGCTTCTTTATTTTTATCGCTTTTTTTTGATCATGTTGCCATTCACCCGTTAAGTAACACCAACAGAAGCTTATAGCTAACACCGCAATCAATTTTTTCACTCGTCTAGGGTCTGTCAAGCGCGTATTTTCAAGATTAAACCCGCGTCCTTTGAGACAACTGAATAAGGTTTCAATTTCCCAGCGTAATGCATAATCCTGAATAGCATTGGCATTAAACTGAGGAGAAACGACGAGTAAAAGCTCTCCATTTTCTAACTGTAGTGCACTTATATATAGTTTCACCCGACCAACCAAAATCCGTCGTTTACGACATTCAATTTGACCAACTTTAAGATGGCGAAATAAATCACTAATTTTATGATTCTTTCCTAAATGATTGGTGACAATGAAGTTTTTTTAACACGAATGCAGAAGTTGATGTCTTGTTCAATTAACCATGTAAACCACTGCTCACCGATAAACTCTCTGTCTGCGAACACATTCACAATACGGTCTTTACCAAAAATGGCTATAAAGCGTTGAATCAAAGCAATACGCTCTTTCGTATCTGAATTTCCACGTTTATTAAGCAATGTCCAAAGGATAGGTAT
>NZ_JBSYVT010000110.1:0-751 GCF_054112845.1 Acinetobacter sp. NigerLNRRAM0016 | reverse complement strand
CACCTTTGAAAACATGTACATGAGGTAGTTTATCGGCGCAAGAATCGTTGAGTGATCGAAAAATTGACGATAAAACGAGTGACGAACCTTCCCACGTTGCTGAATGTAAAGTGCAGAAAGAATAAAAATCGCCAGAATGATCCACTTAATCATATGAAAACCTGGAAACCAAAGAAAACGAAATAAAAGAAAAAGACCAGTATTCGGTCTAGACTGCGAATTGTAGCATAGGCTGCAAAGTACGTCCTATTTCCAGCTTTTCATCACAAGTTTTCATTCTGTTTGGGTTTACCTGCAAGTGTAGCATTGACTAAATTGCCAGAATCGGCACAAAGATTGACTTGAAACATAAAGGTGCTGTCTAATCATTTTTTGAGCACTCATCCATAAAAAATCTTAAATGAAACAAAAACTTCACTCTATTTAAACCACATCGTTTAAAAATACATCACGCAAGCACACGAAATAATTGAATAAAAATAGATGACCCTTGCGTCACGGCTTGATACAACTTGTTATGTTCTTTTTCGATATAGTTATCGTAAGATTGGCGGAGCATAGATGTACGTAGGAATGACGTACTCGCTTCACAACATCAACTTAGAAGTCCTCCAAAATAAAGGAGATCAGGCATGATCCACGCTGGCAATGCCATTACCGTCCAAATGCTTTCGGACGGAATTGCAGAATTCCGCTTTGACTTACAAGGTGAGTCGGTCAACAAATTTAACCGTGCAACGATTGAAGATTT
>NZ_JBSYVT010000109.1:0-788 GCF_054112845.1 Acinetobacter sp. NigerLNRRAM0016 | reverse complement strand
GGTGGTGTTTTAAAAAGTATGCTGACATTAAATGAAGCCATTATTGATGTAAAAGAAGGTTAAGTCGAAGGCTTTAAAATGGTTTTCAAGCTTTTTGGAGAAATTGCAACTTCTTCTAAAACCACGCCTTATTCGATGCCTTATTTTGCAATTATTACCTTCAATTCCTACAGTAAACAACTTACCAATACTTTGCTTGCAGTTTTTAAAAGCAGTGATGAAACTGTCCCAATGATCACTTGCAATTCGGGTGTAGTGAATACCTAATTGTTTAAGCTTTGTCTTCAACCTTTGGACTGTAGCTAAATCTCTCTTACCCCAAACATAAGCAACAATCTCACCTGTTTCTCGATGGTAGGCGTAAATAAGCCATTGTTTATTATTTTTATTTCCAACAAAAGTCCAGAATTCATCTACTTCGAGAGATTCATAATGACTTTGTTTAGGCTGAATTTGATAGGCCGATTCAGTTAAAGTCCGTAAGACTTTACCGATACTAATGCGCTCAACTTCAGCGATATCTCGTATACCGCTGCCTCTGACCATTAACTGTAATATTTTACGAGTAATGCCAGAATTACATCCTAGATAGCTCAGAGCATGGTCACCAATAAACTGACGTTTGCAGTCTTTGCATTGGTAGTTTTGTTTCCCATCTACTTTGATGCCATTTTTCTTTATACTGTCACTGAGGCAGGTTGGACATTTGATTTCTAGAGTTATTTGCATTTCTCTATTTTATCAAAATTCAACCTGCTTTTTTTTAGCATACTTTTTGATACACCACC
>NZ_JBSYVT010000108.1:0-815 GCF_054112845.1 Acinetobacter sp. NigerLNRRAM0016 | reverse complement strand
GTAAGCGTCCGCTGAACCCCATGCCTATTTTTTAATTCGGTTCAGGTTTCCAGCGGTGTGGTAGCAATTCTTCAATCTGAGTCACTTTATGTGTCGGCAACCTTTTCAGCACATCACTTAAATAGGCATAGGGATCCAGCCCATTCAGCTTTGCTGACTGGATTAATGTCATAATATTGGCTGCTCGCTGACCGCTGCGCAGCGAACCTGCAAATAACCAGTTCTTACGTCCCAACGCCCAGGGGCGCATCTGGTTTTCCACCCAGTTATTGCAAATCGGTAGATTGCCATCATCCAGATAGCGGCTTAAGGCTGGCCAACGCTTCAGAGTGTAATTGATCGCCTTGGCGGTTGGAGAACTCGATGGCACAGTCAGTTGATGTTGGTTGAGCCATTCATACAGTTGTTGCATCACCGGTTGACTATGCTGTTGTCGGTATTCGCGGCGCTGTTCTGCTGTACCATCGGTCTTTTTCCTGAGCTCTGCTTCTATCGCATACAGTTTCTGAATCAGCACTAATGCCTGTTCAGCGACCTGACTTTTTTTGGTCACATGCAGTTCATGGAATTTACGACGCGCATGCGCCATGCAGCCCACCTCAATGACCTGACCTGATTTAAAGCGTGCTTTATAACCGCTGTAATCATCACAGACTAGATAGCCCTGCCAGTCTTTCAGGAACGCTTCAGCATGCTGACCTGAACGACTATCCTGAAAGTCATAGATCACGGCTTGAACTGGATTGTACTGTGTAGTGGCATAGGCCCAGACATAACCTTTCTTCGGTTTTTTATCATTCTCACCCATCCGCATG
>NZ_JBSYVT010000107.1:0-816 GCF_054112845.1 Acinetobacter sp. NigerLNRRAM0016 | reverse complement strand
TATGCGGATGGGTGAGAATGAGAAAAAACCGAAGAAAGGTTATGTCTGGGCCTATGCCACCACACAGTACAATCCAGTTCAAGCGGTGATCTATGACTTTCAGGATAGCCGTTCAGGTCAGCATGCAGAAGAGTTCCTGAATGGCTGGCAGGGCCATCTGGTCTGTGATGATTACAGTGGTTATAAAGCACGCTTTAAATCAGGCGATGTCATTGAGGTGGGCTGCATGGCACATGCACGTCGTAAATTTCATGAACTGCATGTGACCGGGAAAAGTCAGATCGCTGAACAGGCATTACTGATGATTCAGAAACTGTATGCCATAGAAGCAGAACTCAGGAAAAAGACCGATGGTACAGCAGAACATCGCCGCGAATATCGGCAAAAGCATAGTCAACCGGTGATGCAACAACTGTATGAATGGCTCAACCAACATTATCTGACGGTGCCATCGAGTTCTCCAACTGCCAAGGCGATCAATTACAGCCTAAAACGTTGGCAGGCACTCTGCCGCTATCTGGATGATGGTAATTTGCCTATAGATAATAACTGGATTGAAAATCAGATGCGCCCCTGGGCGTTGGGACGTAAGAACTGGCTGTTTGCTGGCTCGCTGCGCAGCGGCCAACGAGCTGCCAATATCATGACTTTAATCCAGTCAGCAAAGCTGAATGGACTGGATCCGTATGCCTATTTAAGTGATGTGCTGAAAAGGCTGCCGACGCATAAAGTGACCCAAATAGAAGAATTACTGCCACACCGCTGGAAATCCGACCAAAATTAAAAAATAGGCATGGGATTCAGCGGACGCTTACA
>NZ_JBSYVT010000106.1:0-834 GCF_054112845.1 Acinetobacter sp. NigerLNRRAM0016 | reverse complement strand
CCAAGCCGGTGAAGATAACCGTAACGTGGGACGTATGTCGGCATTGTTGGCAGGTTTACCGGTAGAAGTTCCTGCGACGACGATTAACCGTTTATGTGGTTCATCTCTAGATGCGATTGCGATTGCAGCCCGTGCCATTAAAGCGGGTGAAGCCAATCTGATTATTGCAGGCGGTGTAGAAAGCATGTCACGTGCGCCCTTTGTGATGGGTAAATCAGAAAGTGCTTATGGGCGTAGCCAGAAGATTGAAGACACCACCATGGGCTGGCGTTTTATCAATCCGAAGCTGAAAGCCATGTATGGTGTTGAAACCATGCCACAGACTGCAGAGAACGTGGCACAACAATTTAACATTGATCGTGCAGATCAAGACCAGTTTGCCTTGACGAGTCAAAAGCGCACAGCAACCGCGCAAGCTCAAGGCTTTTTTAAACACGAGATCATCCCGGTGAGCATTGCTCAGCGTAAGGGTGATCCGATTGTGGTGGACACGGATGAACATCCACGTGCATCGACCACATTAGAAGGTTTGGCCAAACTGAAGCCAGTCGTTACAGCAGAAGGCACCGTCACAGCGGGAAACGCGTCAGGCATCAATGACGGTGCGGCTGCTGTACTGATTGCTTCAGAAGCAGCGATTGAACAGTACCAACTTAAACCCCGTGCCAAGATCATTGCTTCTACGGCTGTGGGGGTTGAACCACGCATCATGGGCTTTGCTCCAGCACCTGCGATCAAGAAACTCCTCAAACAAGTCAATCTGAGCATCGAGCAGATGGATGTGATTGAGCTGAATGAAGCCTTTGCTGCACAGGCACTTGCAGTCACCCGTGA
>NZ_JBSYVT010000105.1:0-843 GCF_054112845.1 Acinetobacter sp. NigerLNRRAM0016 | reverse complement strand
TAGGATCTGTTGACATTTGCTGTATAAAAAATGGCGAGATAGTAAAATTCAATCGCCAAACCAAATTCACTACTCGCTATGCCTCGTACAATGTTGAATGATCAACACTGGTCTAAGTTAAAAGCTATTCTCCGCAATTTTAATATTTATCTCAAATCAAATTTGAGAAATTTTTTTGAGGCAATCCTATATCGTATTAGAACAGGATGCCCTTGGAGAGATTTACCCGAGGTTTTTGGTAATCCAAACTCAATTTTTAAAAAGTACTGTCGCTGGTCTAATAAAGATAAGCTAATGAAAATATTTAAAATATTATCAGAGAACGCTGATCATGAGTGGATATTTATTGATGCTACTCATGTTAGAGCACACCAACATTCAGCAGGAATCCTTGATCAGGATATTTCAAAAAGTGTTGGGAGTAATAGTTCTAAAATTCACTTAGCTGTTGACTCTCACGGTAACCCGATCGAATTTATTATTTCAGATGGAACCACCCATGATGTCAAAGTTGCCCCTATTTTAGTCGAACAATTAGATTTAACTAACACTGAAATAGTCTGTATGGATAAAGGCTATGATTCTGAAACCTTAAGAGAGCAGATTAAAAATAAAAGTGCTAAAGCGAATATACCGAAGAAATCAAACACAAGATCAAGTAATGATCATATGGACTGGTATTTATATAAAATCAGACACTTAGTCGAGAATGCTTTTTGCCGTTTGAAGCAATTCCGAGGAATTGCTACACGGTTTGATAAACTAAAGCGAAACTTTCGAAGCGCAGTTGCCTTAGCTTGTATTTATCTCTGGCTGCCTTTATGAAATGTCAACAGACCCTAA
>NZ_JBSYVT010000104.1:0-881 GCF_054112845.1 Acinetobacter sp. NigerLNRRAM0016 | reverse complement strand
TATAGCCAAATCCTAAAAACTATAGAACAATAGAGATATGGGATATTCAAAAGATTTTAAAGACAAAGTCATAGAAATTATGATTCGAGATGAAATGTCTGTGCGAAAAGCAGCACAGCATTTTAACATCTGTATACAAACGATTCAGAACTGGAAAAAGTCCACTACAAACAAACCTATTCCTGGCCGTCCAGCTAAAATTAGCAGAGAGCAAATATTGAAGGATGTTGAACAATATCCTGATGATTATCAGTATGAGCGAGCTGAACGTTTAGGAGTAAGCACTCATGCGGTATTTAATGCATTACATGCCGCAGGAATATCGCGTAAAAAAAGACGTTAAAGCATCCTAAAGCAGATCAAAATCAACGTCAGCAATTTCAAAATCTCATAGAGTGTTTAGAAGGGAAATTGCCTCTGATTTACATAGATGAAAGTGGTTTTCAAAGTGAAAGTACCAGAACTCATAGTTATAGCCTTCAAGGAACACGTGCAGAAGGTGAATTTAACTGGCAGTTGAAGAATTGCAGTAATGCGATCGGTGCAATTATCGAAAATAGATTGTTGACAGTTGGTGTGTTTAATTGTTCTGTGAATACAGAAGTATTTGAATGTTGGATTGAACAGGATTTATTACCTAAGTTGAAAGAAAGCAGTGTTTTGATTATGGACAATGCGACCTTTCACAAAGGGAAAAGACTTCAGGAGTTGATACGTTGTGCAGGCCATTACATTGTGTGGCTTCCTAAATATAGTCCAGATTTAAATCCAATAGAAAATATGTGGTCACGAGTCAAGGCGATTCGAACTAAGTTTAGAGTTAAAGATATTGATAAATTATTTAAAGATTACTGTAATGATTTATTTGGTATTTAGCTATA
>NZ_JBSYVT010000103.1:0-887 GCF_054112845.1 Acinetobacter sp. NigerLNRRAM0016 | reverse complement strand
AATAGATTAACCTCAAACTTCTAATTCTTATAAATAATGAAAAACACCCAACTTATCTAGCACATCTAAAGACAATTGTTTACGTAGAGCAATATCATCACCAGCTTTCATTTGCATATTTAAAGCAAATGCCACCACTTGCCCATCTGCCTTTTCAACAAAACCCACATACCAACCCACTTGCGGGTCTACAGCCATTCCCCAGCCACTTTTAGCATATAGACGATTCTCCCCTCTGCGCTCTACATACAACATCTCTTTCACTTGTTGCTGAACTTCAGGTTTAAAAGGCAATTGCCCTTGGGCTAAATCATACACAAACTTTACTTCTTGTATAGGTGTAATTGTCAAAGGCCCTTTCAACCAAAATTGATCAACTTCCGTGCCTATTTGCATATTGCCATAACCAATACGTTGCAATTCACTTTGCATTAAGCTTGGACCAATACGACGTGCCAATTCTTGATATACAGGCACTGTAGATGCTTGCATGGCTTCGCCCAAAGTAAAATCTTTGTCCCATGCTTTAAAAAAACGTGGCTTTCCATCCCACTTAAATATTTCTGTAGATGTTGCTTTATGATTTTCTAAACCAATTAGTGCATTGGCAATTTTAAATGTAGATGCAGGAATATAAGCTGTTTTTGCTCGGTCTAAATGCGTGCCATATTTTTTAATATTTTGACCATCATATGTGACAAACACAGCATCAGCTGAGATTTCATTAAAAAGCGCTTGAACATTCTGATCGATGATTGAGTTATTCACTTGTGGAATTGTACTTGTTTTTGCTCGACTCATACTATGCTCAGCACAAGCCCCAATACTTATGCTTAAGCAAACTAAACTCAATATTTTTAATAATTTCATGATATACAACTTTAAAA
>NZ_JBSYVT010000102.1:0-912 GCF_054112845.1 Acinetobacter sp. NigerLNRRAM0016 | reverse complement strand
GGCTTGCTCTAATGCATCGAGCACCATATCTGTATTCATCCGTGTCGATACTTTCCATCCAACAATTGCTCGTGAGAACACATCAATAATAAAGGCGGTATAGACCCAGCCTGAATGAGTTTGAATATACGTAAAGTCACTCACCCACAGTTGGTCAGGATGATCAGCATTAAAATTACGTTTCACTAAATCATCTGCTCTTTTTTGATCATCTCGGCTACGGGTGGTTTGTTTATTCTTACCACGCCAAACACCTTGTATACCTAGCTTCTGCATCAATCGAGCAACTGTACAACGTGCGATAACATAACCTTCACGTTTCAATTGTTGCCAGACCTTACGCACACCATATCGACCTGAACTTTCTTTCCAAATTCGTTTAATTTGTTCAGCATGATGCTCATCATGTAGATCTCGTTTCGCTCGATGTTCTGGATTGTCCGCGAGATCTAAAGTTCGGTAATAGGTTGAAGCTGCGATCGGTAAAATCCTACAAATCGCATCAACACCATATCGATCTTTATTGTTATGGATGAAATCCACCATTATTTGTGTGGGCGGTCGAGCTCCGCCTGGGCGAAAAAAGCGGCTGCTTTACGTAGAATTTCATTGGCACGCTTTAATTCTTTAATTTCACGTTCCATTTGCTTCATTTTTTCTTGATCAGATATCTGTTGTACTTTAATAGGATTTTGCTGATCTAAATGCTTTTGATGCCAGGCACGAAGTGTTTCAGGAGTACAACCAATCTTAGGCGCAATTGCTGTGATTGCAGCCCAAGTAGAAGGATAATCTTTTTCAGATTCAATCAATAATTGAACCGCTCTTTCTCTGATTTCAGGGGTATATTTTAATTTTGTCATCGGGGTAGTCTCTCAGAATATTGACTCTCCGACAAACCCGGTACGGTTC
>NZ_JBSYVT010000101.1:0-913 GCF_054112845.1 Acinetobacter sp. NigerLNRRAM0016 | reverse complement strand
AGAGGTGGTCCCACATGTTTGAACAACTAAAAGCTTATTTATAAGTGATACTCTGCTCTAGTTAAGCTACCTTATTTTGTTGTGGTAGCTGGTCATAGTAAAACTCATCTGGAGTCATTTTGTCCAGACTCGAATGAGGTCGTTTCAAATTATAAAATTCAAAATATGCGTTTAATTGCTTCTTCGCATCCAAAACATTGCTGTAGGCTTTGAGATACACCTCTTCATATTTAACGCTCCGCCATAATCGTTCAACCATCACATTATCAACCCATCGACCTTTACCATCCATACTGATTTGAATGCCATTTGATTTCAATACATCAATAAATGCATCACTGGTAAACTGACTGCCTTGGTCTGTATTAAATATTTCAGGTCGACCATATTTTTCAATAGCTTCATTTAATGTTTCTATGCAAAATGTAACCTCCATACTAATCGATACTCTATGCGCAAGTACCTTGCGGCTATGCCAATCAATCACAGCACATAAATAAACAAAGCCTTTTGCCATAGGGATATACGTTATATCCGTAGACCACACTTGATTACTGCGCTGAATAGCCAATCCTTTGAGCAGATATGGATATTTGCGGTGAGCTTGATTAGCCTGGCTTAAATTTGGTTTGCAATATAACGCATTAATGCCCATTTTCTTCATTAAAGTACGTGTATGACGTCGTCCTATATGATGTCCTTGACGATTCAACAAATCACGCATCATCCGGCTACCTGCAAAAGGGTATTGCATATGTAACTCATCCATACACCGCATCAGCTTCAGATCTGATGCACTCACAGGTTTTGGGCGATAGTAATAACAACCACGGGAGACTTTCAGCAGCTGAGCTTGCTTAGATACTGAAATCTGAAGTGAGTCATCGATTAACTTTTGTGGTTGAAGCGGCCC
>NZ_JBSYVT010000100.1:0-930 GCF_054112845.1 Acinetobacter sp. NigerLNRRAM0016 | reverse complement strand
GGTTTTGAGCAACTTCAAACTTGGCTAAATCACCATGCTGCTACTTCTATGCAGACCATTATATTAATGGAAGCCACTTCTATTTATCATGAACTCTTAGCTCAATATTTATTTGAAGCAGGTTATCAGGTTTGTGTAACCAATCCTGCCAGAGCTCGATATTTTGCTCAGAGTATGTCCAAGCTGAATAAAACAGACAAGGTAGATAGCGAAGTTTTAGCCAGATTTGCAATGACAGCAGATCTACATTTTTGGCAACCTCTACCTGAGCATATTCAATTGCTTAATGCATTGCTAGAGAGAAGAGCTGTCCTTTACGACGATTTACAACGTGAAAAGAATCGTTTGGAAAAAGCAAAGTCTACTTTTACTATGGAGCCTATACTGGAATCTATTCATAAGAGTATTACGCAATTAAACAAACACATACAAAATATTGATCAGCAGATTGATAATCATATTGACCAAAATCCAGATTTAAAAAATGACAAAGATCTGCTCAGTAGTATTCCTGCCATTGCAGACCGAACCAGCTTATTGATGCTTAGTTTTTTACGTAGCCACACTTTTGAAAAAGCTAGCCAAGCAGCAGCCTTTATCGGCTTGGTTCCAATTCAAAAACAATCGGGTAGCTCCATTCGTGGTAGAAGCCGCTTATCTAAAGCAGGCTCTTCCAAAATACGTGCTGGTTTATATATGGCAGCCGTTGTCGCAACTCGACATAACCCTCATATCAAAGAAATGAATGAACGCTTATTAGCGAATGGTAAAACCAAGATGATGGCGATTGGAGCTGCGATGAGGAAGTTAGTCCATCTTTGTTATGGTGTACTCAAACACCAACAACCTTATCAAGCAAATTATTGCATCAATTCTTAATAATTTGCTTGACGGTGGAGACGGTATCTCAAACCCGATCTGACAGTTACC
>NZ_JBSYVT010000099.1:0-977 GCF_054112845.1 Acinetobacter sp. NigerLNRRAM0016 | reverse complement strand
AACCCGAATCGCGGATAAGCAGTTGACTTGAAAAAGAGAAGGACTAGAGCCATCAGTTGAGTTACCACACCAAACTCACAACTCTAGTCCTTATGATTGATAGTACCCAATTATTCTGCGTAATTGATGATTTCTTTCTAAAATTTGAATCAATTTACTGGAATTTCTTAAAGCAGAACTTTCGATGCTCAAGAGCTCGCCCTGCTCAGCTCAGTATTTCTGAAATTACCTTTATTGCAATTTGGTATAAGTGCTCTCATTTCAATAATTTCAAAGCATTCTTTACAGCATTAAAATATAACAATAGCCATCTGTTTAAACATCTGCCGTGTTATCAACGTATGATTCATCTGATGAATACACATCAACTGGCTTTACATGCCCTACATTTCGCTTTGATGAAAGATCAGCAAAGCAATTATTTATGGATTGATTCAACCGTATTACCTGTCTGTAAAAATCAGCGAATACAACGTCATAAGTCTTTATCGGCTATTGCAACACGAGGAAAAAGCTCAATGGGTTGGTTCTTTGGCTGTAAGCTGCATTTGTTGATGAATCAATCAGGTGGAATAGTAAATACAGTTTTATCGAATGGACATACAGCAGATATCAAAATGGTGGAGCAACTAGTCAAAGGAATGATAGCCAAACTCTATGCTGATCGTGGCTATATTAGTCATGAGCTTAAGAGCAGGCTTAAAGATCAAGGTATTGATTTGATGACCTATCATCGTAAAAACATGCAATTTATTCAATTATCAAAAGCTGATAACTACCACTTAAAACAACGCAATAAAATAGAAACATTATTCAGCTTGCTTAAAGGGACGTACAACTTAGTCACGAGCAAAGCACGGAGTATTACAGGTTATCTGTCAGGCATATATGCTTCTCTGTGCGCCTATCAACTTTGTCATCAAAACAAGCCAATGATTCGTCTTATGGATACATCGGCTTAAACAGGATTCGGGTTA
>NZ_JBSYVT010000098.1:0-1095 GCF_054112845.1 Acinetobacter sp. NigerLNRRAM0016 | reverse complement strand
TATGAAAGTACTGGTGCATGATGGACTGGGCATCTGGCTGTGTGCCCGGCGGCTGGAACAGGGCAAATTTCACTGGGCTAAAGTTCACCAGGGTGAAAGCGTAGCTCTCAGCCCGGAACAGTTACAGGCACTGATCCAGGGTTTGCCCTGGCAGCGCATTGGACGACAGCAGGTGGTCACAATGCTCTAAACCAGGCTCGACCATTCTGCCATCCTCCAAACGTTCTATTTCATTCTTCTCATGACCTCAAGCATACTGCGGTCATGAATACGCTGCCAGATTTAAGCCAACTGACCCATGAACAACTGCTGGAATTCACCCGGCAGTTGGCGATGCAGCATCAACAACTCGCAGAAGATAAACAACAATTAGATGCTCAAGTTCAACATCTGGAAGTATCAAATCAACAATTAGATGCTCAAGTTCAACATCTGGAAGTATCAAATCAACAATTAGATGCTCAAGTTCAACATCTGGAAGTATCAAATCAACAATTAGATGCTAAAGTTCAACATCTTGAAGTCACCAATCAGCAATTAGATTCTAAAGTTCAGCATCTTTCTATTCTCAATCAAAAATACGAGCATGAACTGGCGCTGTTTAAACAGCACAAATTCGGTAGTAAAAACGAACATCTCACCGCAAAACAAATCCATCTGTGGGATGAGGCGGTCGAAGAAGATATCGCAGCAGTCGATCTGGAACTGGAGCGGCTGAATGCAGATAAAACCGATGCAGCAACACAGAAAGCCACAGTCAACAAACCTAAACGTCGACTGCTACCCGATCATCTACACACCATCCGTATTGAGCATGAACCTGCATCAACCCAATGCAGTTGTGGCTGCCAGTTACGTCGTATCGGCGAAGATATCAGTGAAAAACTGCATTTCAGACCGGCACAGTTCTATAAGGAACAGCATGTACGTGGCAAATGGGTCTGTGATCAGTGTGACACCCTGACTCAGCAAGCGATGCCCGCCTATGTGATTGATAAAGGTATTGCCAGTCCTGAACTGCTCAGCCATGTGCTGGTATCGAAGTATGCCGATCATTTGCCGCTGTACCGTCAGCGCCAGATCTATCAGCGGGCG
>NZ_JBSYVT010000097.1:0-1161 GCF_054112845.1 Acinetobacter sp. NigerLNRRAM0016 | reverse complement strand
TTAAGGTGACTTAAATTTTGTGATCAGATCTTAGATAGCTTTGGTTAGCTTCCGATTGGTGTTTTAAATACAGATTTGTGTATGAAGAGAAAAACATTTCTAATCCAGATATTGGTACTCTTATTCACATTCCAGAATATTTGGAGTGTGGCAGAGGCTGCTTGTCTGCATGAAATGCCAAACATACCCAATTCAATACTCTCTAATCCAATCGATTTAGACGAAAAGAGTGATAGTCCTCGTCAAGCACTTTATTCCCTAGAAAACTATAAAGAAATCTATGACTATTGTCAGAAGGTTTGTTTTAACGAAAAGTGCAGTCATTTCTCAAATACAATCGTGATTCAGATTGACCCACCCGATGATCTGAAGCTTAAAGCTAATTTTGAGACCGGCATTACCCCAACTTATTTGGGAATAACTTTTTATAAACCCCCTTATCTGAATCAATTAACCCCGCCTCCCGATTTGCCCCTACTATTGGTGGGGTAGTCTTATAAAAGCCCACCACTCCTAATTTCATTATGCGTGGGGCATTTTCATGTCAAAAAACAAATTACATCAGGATACCTCCATCCTGAATTTATCCTGGTCAGCCTTAGGTAGCGGTATCTTGCTATCTGCAATGATCAGCTTCAGTACTTCCGTAGTCGCCAGTACTCAAGATTTAACGCTGCAGCAAGCTATTGAGCAGGTTAACCAATATCAAGCGTCCCAAAATTTCTGGGAAACGCAAAACAGCATTAATGCCACGAATCTTCAGCAAAGTAAGCTGTTTAAAAATCCTGAACTGTCAGTTGAACAAACGGGATTTGGTTCAAATAATGAAAAAGAGCTTACCATTGGCATATCACAACCCTTGGATATTTTTGGTGAGCGAAGAGCAAACCAAAAATTAGCCAGTCTCTCTACAGATAAAACAGCGCTGAAGCAGAAGATTTATCAAGCGCAAATTGAGCTTGCAGTGAAATATGTATGGTCACAACTGGCCATTGCCGAACTTGAAAGAAACATTGTCAATGAACAACTTCGGGTGAGCGAAGAAAACCTTAAAGCGATCGAGAAGCGCTTTACTGCGGGCGGTATCGCGCAAGTAGATGTGAATCGCGCACGTTTAAGTCATGCTGAAAATATCCGTCTTTTTAGACAGGCCGACTTACA
>NZ_JBSYVT010000096.1:0-1212 GCF_054112845.1 Acinetobacter sp. NigerLNRRAM0016 | reverse complement strand
CAGCTATCTTAATCGCAGTAGAGAGTTTTATTAGCAATATTATGGTCGTAGGTTTTGAAGACGCATTTAAACCAGTTTTTAAGGAGCTACTAGAGCAGTTTGAACATATCTATGATGTGGATCATCACTATAGTGATTACAACGCTGTTTTTGTGGCATTAAAACTAGAAATAGATTCAATGCGTTATGACCCTTTTTGTAACCCTAATGCAGATAATTATGATTTTGTGCTTCAGCTTAAACTAGAACAGTTGAAGGAATTTGAAAAACAAATTAAAGCATCTAAGCATCGAATCCATGATGAGTTGTATCAATTTGCTCAACAAGAAAAAAACAACACGGAAAGCTTAGAAGGTTATATTGGTAAGCTTTTCCATCATTACTCTAAATTATTGATAGTCAGAGTAGATCTCGCGTACAAAAATGATTCAAAGGGCCAGATTAATATAGAGCAATTCTACAAGCACTTTGAAAAGATGCGGAATCGTTTATCGAATAAAGATACCTGTTTTCAATATCTACATGGTTATGCTTGGGCGTTGGAACAATCAACGGAAAACAATGGTGGGTATCATGCCCATCTGTTACTCATTTATGATGGTACGAAAGTACAGAAAGGCTCTTATTATGCGCAGCGTATAGGGGAGAAATGGCAAGAGATTACTCAAGGGCATGGTTGCTATTTTAACCCTCATAGTAAGGAGTACATTCATAAGTTGCGTATGGCAGGTTGTGAAATTGGGCTAGGGATGGTCACAAGGAATAAAGAGAGTGATTGGGAGCATTTACTCTCGGTGATCAATTATTTGACCTTGCCTGAAAAGGACATACAACGTCTTCGAGTGAAAGCCATAAAAGATATGCAAACTTTTGGGCATGGAGAGTTTGAAAATACCAAGCGTAGAGGGATCAAAAAATAGCTTAAGTCAAAATTCTTGACTTATACATTACGAGTCAAAAGGCTATTTTTTGTATTCTGAGGAATTGGGGGGATACTTGCTCCAATTCCTAAAGGCAGCATATGGTTGTTGTTTGTAAAAGAATTTCTTGTAAGATTTATTGAGTTTAATGAAGAGAATTTGTACGACAAAATATGTCGTTAATTATTCGTACGATCTTCTTTTTCTAGTTTGATTAATTGATAATCATATGACTTTATAACTCATAAATAGAGGAATTTTAAGTGGGTATTTTTGAAACTTTACAAAATGT
>NZ_JBSYVT010000095.1:0-1270 GCF_054112845.1 Acinetobacter sp. NigerLNRRAM0016 | reverse complement strand
GATTTATCCCAAGTATCCATAGTGATATGGTCAGTGTATGTTCACCAGTGGCACGATCGCAAAATTAGTACCGTATATATCTAAAAAAAAACCACAATAACAATTGATGGTTTTTTAATGAGCTTTATAAAATGGGTTCATCATACGCACGGCGTTTGTGTTTTACATTTGGATCTATGCCAATTTGATTCGGATATAACAGGTTTAATACCTGGTTAATGCGATCAACTACGCATTGATTAAACAAGATATGACAGTTACCGTTTTCGTAGATCTTAATGCGTAATAAATTATCATCAATGCTATGCCAGATACCACGATCTAACCTGAGTTTATCTAATCTAGTGTGGTCTAAAGGCTTGCCAAATAACTGCCTTGCTATAAAGCGTACTTCTTCCACTAAATTATCTCGTCTGCAATAAGAATGGTAGCTATTGTGATGAATGATCACGCACGGGTTAATACCAGCACCAAGATTGGTTTTGTATTTGCTTGATAATTGGCAAAACAATGAATCAACTTTACGAGCATATGCCATGTGGCGCGTAGACCAGATAGATTCTAAAAATACATTCACGTTATCCATCGTGAAATCTTCAATTTCATGACGAGCAATTTTATCTGACAACGCATCATATTCTTTTTCAGATATAAAGTTTCTAAGATTGATGATCTCAGTTAACTTCCTCCAGAAGCATGACGATATTTGTTTTAAAGCAGATTCTTCAGTATTGAATGATGATGAATATGATTTTCGGGTGATTGCACTCACAATCTGGTAAGCATCAAGTTCAATATCTTTGATGCTTTCATAAATAACCTTTATTGACGATTTTGCTTTTTCGCATTGCAAAATTAGCTTTTCGACTTCAATAAAGTCTAATTCAGATGCTTGCACTTCTCTTTTTATATTTACCAACATATTCATAATTGCCCACCTAATTAGCTTAATTGTCTATATAGATATTTTAATAAAAACCATGGTCATTAATTTTTTTTTAAAATTTATAAGCTAACTTTTTCACTATAATTAAATTAAATAAGCACAACGCTTAAAACTTGGTGTAGTGGAATATGGCTCAACCTTTAAAATTCCTTATTACCTCTACTCATAAATGATGATGTCGATATGCTTATGAAAAAACAACATTCAGTTATGTTCTCAACTGATCGAACAAATACCAATGCTATAAAAATCTGTAATGAGGATATTGTTAAATGAAAAAACTCTGTACACGACAAATTTCACAGAACCCTTATCCTATCAGGA
>NZ_JBSYVT010000094.1:0-1357 GCF_054112845.1 Acinetobacter sp. NigerLNRRAM0016 | reverse complement strand
GTGTTTAAATAAAAAAATACCCATTCATAGCATATTTAGCCAACAATAAAATTTTATAACCCACAGAATATTATTGCGAAAAAACCATGATTATGATTTCAAATAGATTTAATATTTAGTGCGCCAATCTTTGTTTCTAGAGCAGCTCTATCTAATACCTATTCATTAAAGAAACGCCTAACCCCACGTAAGTTGCTCGATGATTGTAATCAATCAAACTCTCCCCATAACCGTCAAACAATTGAAAATATCCTCTTAACTTGCCTGCGATCGGAAATGCCCAATCAAATTGCATAGCGCCGCGAGAATCATCTCCCCCTCTTAAAGAATGTCGTAAAAGCAATGAAAACTCATTATCATTACGACGGTAAAATGCTGTTAAATCTCCCCGTCCTACATAGTTTTTAATGTCAGGATTATCATCTTTTCCGGCATCTTCATCTAGGCGATACCAAGGTCGCAACATAAGCGCAAAATTATCTTTTTCTAAACCAATATTCAGCATAATACGGTCCCAGCTGCGAGATAAGGGACCAGAACGACCATTAGATTGATGATTATAAGTTAATCCCAATAAGCGCCCATTTAAGCCCAAAATGCTATAGTCTGTTCTAAAAATTAAACTGGCTTCAGGCTCATAATTTGTTTCACGAAAAGGCCTCGATTCATCTTCATTATAGACTTGCCAATGCGCAGTCTGCGTATAGCCAACCCACATATCCCCATTGTCTTCAAAGAGATTCTCAAGTGCTTTGGTCTTTAAAGATAACTGCAGTTTAGCTTCCATCGAATTCAAATTTTGCTGTTCTGCCAGTGTCTTGTTTGGCGTATGCGGAACTTCATTTTTTTCACTTGTCCACAGTGCAGGTAGCAAATAAATAGGCTGGTAAGCCCGTAAATTCCATGTTCCTAGTTTTTGTTCTGGTGTTAATTCCCAACGCTGGTCGATTAATGATGCTTTTAAATCCGATTGATGATGTTCTAAAGCAAAAAAATGGTTCGGATTGCCCTGCTTGTTATCTCGGCTGCTCGGCCGTTTTAATGTTTGTAACGGCATGGCCTCAGCAGATCCAGCGCCTTCTGCAACTAATACCGATGCCACTGTTACGTCGCTGAGCTTTACTGAAAATAAACCGTCATAACAATTTAAACGCTCTGCATTTGACTCAAGTGCTACACAAGCAGAAGCACTTGCAGGTTGATAAGCATAGCCTGCTTCTGTACACAATATAGACAGCATCGCCAAGTTCAACACCCTGAATGAATACTTTGTACGGCGTGTCAATTTAACAGCCATTTTTAAATTTCCTTTCTTCATTTTTGAGAATACTTTCATACAGCACATTAGAAAAACGGT
>NZ_JBSYVT010000093.1:0-1407 GCF_054112845.1 Acinetobacter sp. NigerLNRRAM0016 | reverse complement strand
TATAGCTAACGTGACATGCTTATATCTTATTTCTGGTCATCGAGAAGATGGCGCACATATGAAAGCCAGTTGGATTTTCTCGGCGAATGACGTTGTCGTAAATATGGGCGTTATATTTGCCGGTGTACTCGTGGCGTGGACGGGATCAGCTTACCCAGACTTAATCATTGGCATCCTGGTTTCTTTATTCGTGCTTAATGGTGCTCGAAAGATTTTGGCTTTGAAGTAAGAGTATCGAAAATGAATCTATTTCAAGTTAAACAAAATCAGATCGTCAAAATTAGAGATCTCAAAAAAGGTAATCAATACAGTCATACCACTGATCCCGTATTGGAACGGCTCCAACTATTAGGTTTTAGAGAGGGTGAAACTCTACAAGTACTCGCTAAAGGTGTTTTTGGCGGAGATCCTGTTTTAGTTCAAATTGAAACTTCAAGATTCGCATTAAGAAAGAATGAAGCTGAAAGAATTTTTGTAGAGTTAGTATCCAATGAAGATTAAGAACATTGCATTAGTCGGTAATCCAAATTGCGGAAAAACCTCTTTATTTAATACGCTTACTGGTACGCGACAAAAAGTTGCCAACTATGCTGGGGTTACCGTAGAAAGAAAAGAAGGTTCTTTTAAATTACCTTCTGGTGATGCAATACGAGTATTGGACTTACCCGGAACTTACAGTTTAAAACCTAGTAGTTTAGATGAAGAAGTCACCAGGGCAGTTTGTTTGGGCGAGCTAAAAGGTGAAATTCTACCCGATATTTTTATATGCGTTGTAGATGCCACAAATTTAAGCTTACATTTGAGCTTGGTTCTCGAAGTTCGTGCTCTAAATCGCCCTATGATTCTTGTATTAAATATGATGGATGAGGTCAAAAAGCGTGGTATTTCCATTGATAAGGATAAACTGTCTCAACTGTTAGGTATCCCTGTAGTTGAATCTGTCGCTGTCAAAACTAAAGGGATTCAAGATTTAATTAATCAGTTAGATCAAAAAAATCTTTTTGTTGCCCCTTATCATTCTGAATTAGATCACTTTGAACAGATCAAGCAAATCACCAAACAAGTCATTTTAAATAATGACAGTGGTGACAAAAGAACTGCGTTTCTAGATAAGATTTTTCTACATCCTGTACTGGGTTTGGTAATCTTAGCTTTAACCATGTTTGTGATGTTCCAAGCGGTATTTATATGGGCCACACCATTTATTGAATTCATTGAAAATCTTGTGGTCTGGCTTAGTGATTTTATTGGACCACTAATCCAACATCCTCTATTAAAAAGCTTGGTTGTGGATGGGGTAATTGCTGGTGCAGGTAGCGTGCTTGCATATATGCCTCAGATTTTGATTTTATTCTTCTTCATTTTAATGCTTGAAGAGTCAGGCTATTTACCCCGAGCAGCATTTCT
>NZ_JBSYVT010000092.1:0-1443 GCF_054112845.1 Acinetobacter sp. NigerLNRRAM0016 | reverse complement strand
AAATCCGGGGTACTCTATGCTGAGAACTGATAGCAAGCTGTACTTGTACAGTGAAGTGGCTGATACCATGCTTCCAGGAAAAGTCTCTAAGCTCCAGTTACACAGGAATCGTACCCGAAACCGACACAGGTGGTCAGGTCGAGTAGACCAAAGCGCTTGAGAGAACTCTGCTGAAGGAACTAGGCAAAATGGTACCGTAACTTCGGGAGAAGGTACGCTGCTGACGGTGATGGGACTTGCTCCCTGAGCTATTGGCAGCCACAGAAACCAGGCCGCTGCAACTGTTTATTAAAAACATAGCACTCTGCAAACACGAAAGTGGACGTATAGGGTGTGATGCCTGCCCGGTGCTGGAAGGTTAATTGATGGGGTTAGCGTAAGCGAAGCTCTTGATCGAAGCCCCAGTAAACGGCGGCCGTAACTATAACGGTCCTAAGGTAGCGAAATTCCTTGTCGGGTAAGTTCCGACCTGCACGAATGGCATAATGATGGCGGCGCTGTCTCCAGCAGAGGCTCAGTGAAATCGAAATCGCTGTGAAGATGCAGTGTACCCGCGGCTAGACGGAAAGACCCCGTGAACCTTTACTGCAGCTTGACATTGAACTTTGACCTTACTTGTGTAGGATAGGTGGGAGGCTTTGAAGTTGGAACGCCAGTTCCAATGGAGCCGTCCTTGAAATACCACCCTGGTAATGTTGAGGTTCTAACTCTGTCCCGTTATCCGGGACGAGGACCATGTCTGGTGGGTAGTTTGACTGGGGCGGTCTCCTCCTAAAGAGTAACGGAGGAGTACGAAGGTGCGCTCAGCGTGGTCGGAAATCACGCGTAGAGTATAAAGGCAAAAGCGCGCTTAACTGCGAGACCCACAAGTCGAGCAGGTACGAAAGTAGGTCTTAGTGATCCGGTGGTTCTGTATGGAAGGGCCATCGCTCAACGGATAAAAGGTACTCTGGGGATAACAGGCTGATACCGCCCAAGAGTTCATATCGACGGCGGTGTTTGGCACCTCGATGTCGGCTCATCTCATCCTGGGGCTGAAGCAGGTCCCAAGGGTATGGCTGTTCGCCATTTAAAGAGGTACGCGAGCTGGGTTTAGAACGTCGTGAGACAGTTCGGTCCCTATCTACCGTGGGCGCTGGAAATTTGAGAGGATCTGCTCCTAGTACGAGAGGACCAGAGTGGACGAACCTCTGGTGTACCGGTTGTGACGCCAGTCGCATCGCCGGGTAGCTATGTTCGGAAGGGATAACCGCTGAAAGCATCTAAGCGGGAAGCCTACCTCAAGATAAGATTTCCCTAGGACTTTATGTCCTCTAAAGAGCCGTTGAAGACTACGACGTTGATAGGTTGGATGTGGAAGCATAGTGATATGTGAAGCTGACCAATACTAATTGCTCGTGAGGCTTGACTATACAACACCCAAGCAGTTGTATATAAAGCTTA
>NZ_JBSYVT010000091.1:0-1473 GCF_054112845.1 Acinetobacter sp. NigerLNRRAM0016 | reverse complement strand
GGTAGCAATATATATTGTATATGAAGCTTATCAACGTTTTACGAACCCTGCTGAAATTCAAAGTGTTGAAATGATGATTGTCGCGGTCATTGGTTTGGTCGTAAATTTGATTTCAATGAAAATCCTTTCTGCTAGTGCTGAAGGAAGTCTAAATATAAAAGGTGCATATTTAGAAGTTCTTAGTGATGCTCTAGGATCGATAGGCGTGATTATCGGAGGAATAGTTATTTATTTTACCCAGTGGATGTGGGTTGATACCGTAATCGCTGTGTTAATTGGCTTCTGGGTCTTACCTCGAACTTGGATTTTATTAAAACAAAGTATTAATATTCTGCTTGAAGGAGTTCCTGATGAGATTGATATTGAGTCGTTAAGAAATGATTTATTGAAGCTAGAGGGCGTTGAAGGGATTCATCAGTTGAAAGTCTGGGCTATATCCTCAAAAAATATTCATTTAACTGCTCATTTGGTTGCTCCGAATAGCAATACAGATCAACTCTATCAAAAGGCCTTAGAAGTTCTAAAACATAATCATAATATTACTGAAATTACGTTACAAATAGAAAGTAAGGAATGTAATACATTGGAACAGCATAAACATTAAAGTGCTGCTCTTTCTACATAATGGACAGATGACTAGGCTGATAAACCTTACCATTTTCCTGTATTACACTTCTATTTATCACACGCACTTTAAACACCATCCTGAGACATTTTAAAATTACAAGAATGTAATTTATGAGTCCTCTGGGTGTTAATTCTTTAAAGTTAGAATATCTAACAAGTATTAAATGAGAGTAAATAAACATGCTATTCAAAAATAAATTTTGTACTAAATTACTGTTAATTAGTGCATTCTTTAGTATCGCAAGTTTTAGTTATGCAGATGGCGGCTTGTTATTTCTTGAAAAGAATTTAAAAGCTTCTAAAGTTGAAAATTCTAAACAAAAACAAGTTAAAAATAATGAATCAAATGAATCAAATGAATCAAATGAATCAAATGAATCAAATGAATCAAATGAATCAAATGAATCAAATGAATAGTTGGGTTGCATAAATAAATCAATTAGACTTATTCATTCAGCAATATAATTCCTGAATGAATAAGTTTATAACTAAAACCGGCTTTGTTGCATAAACATTCAAAAGCTGAGTTTTCCCCAATCCATTCAAATTTAAGTGACAACTTGGGTGTGAGGTCTACCTAATTCCGTAAATCTATTCAGAACTGCCACACGCGCATGAACTTCATTGACCTGACTTTGAAAATGTCTTGCCGTCAGCTTATCTCCTAATAATTTGATGCAATGCATCTTGGTTTCCACCAAACTGCGACGGTGATAGCCCGACCATTTTTTCCATAGGGTTCTGCCTAAATGCTTAACCGTTTGAAGTAACTCATTTCGTTCTATTGAACTGATTTTAGAATCTTTCCAGGGCTTGGCATTCTTCCTGGGTGGAATTACGGCACTG
>NZ_JBSYVT010000090.1:0-1482 GCF_054112845.1 Acinetobacter sp. NigerLNRRAM0016 | reverse complement strand
TAACGACTGTTTGGGGTTGTATAGTCAAGTAATTAAGTGCATGTGGTGGATGCCTTGGCAGTCAGAGGCGATGAAAGACGTAATAGCCTGCGATAAGCTCCGGGGAGGCGGCAAATATCCTTTGATCCGGAGATTTCTGAATGGGGGAACCCACCTACTATAAGGTAGGTATTGCAACATGAATACATAGTGTTGCAAGGCGAACGAGGGGAAGTGAAACATCTCAGTACCCTTAGGAAAAGAAATCAATTGAGATTCCCTCAGTAGCGGCGAGCGAACGGGGAAAAGCCCATTAAGTCATATCAGTTTTAGTGGAATGCTCTGGGAAGTGCAACCATAGTGGGTGATAGTCCTGTACACGAAAGGGCTGATATGATGATGTCGAGTAGGGCGAGGCACGTGAAACCTTGTCTGAATATGGGGGGACCATCCTCCAAGGCTAAATACTCCTGACTGACCGATAGTGAACCAGTACCGTGAGGGAAAGGCGAAAAGAACCCCTGTGAGGGGAGTGAAATAGATCCTGAAACCGCATGCATACAAGCAGTGGGAGCCGACTTGTTCGGTGACTGCGTACCTTTTGTATAATGGGTCAGCGACTTATATTCAGTAGCGAGGTTAACCGTTTAGGGGAGCCGTAGGGAAACCGAGTCTTAATAGGGCGTATAGTTGCTGGGTATAGACCCGAAACCAGGCGATCTATCCATGAGCAGGTTGAAGGTTGGGTAACACTAACTGGAGGACCGAACCCACTGTCGTTGAAAAGCCAGGGGATGACTTGTGGATAGGGGTGAAAGGCTAATCAAGCCTGGTGATAGCTGGTTCTCCCCGAAAGCTATTTAGGTAGCGCCTCGGACGAATACCATAGGGGGTAGAGCACTGTTTCGGCTAGGGGGTCATCCCGACTTACCAAACCGATGCAAACTCCGAATACCTATGAGTACTATCCGGGAGACAGACTGCGGGTGCTAACGTCCGTAGTCAAGAGGAAAACAATCCAGACCGCCAGCTAAGGCCCCAAAATCATAGTTAAGTGGGAAACGATGTGGGAAGGCATAGACAGCTAGGAGGTTGGCTTAGAAGCAGCCACCCTTTAAAGAAAGCGTAATAGCTCACTAGTCGAGTCGGCCTGCGCGGAAGATGTAACGGGGCTAAAACTATGTGCCGAAGCTGCGGATTTGACATTAGTCAAG
This sequence comes from Acinetobacter sp. NigerLNRRAM0016, assembly GCF_054112845.1. Lineage (NCBI taxonomy): Bacteria > Pseudomonadati > Pseudomonadota > Gammaproteobacteria > Moraxellales > Moraxellaceae > Acinetobacter > Acinetobacter sp. NigerLNRRAM0016. The sequence continues at coordinate 289 of NZ_JBSYVT010000090.1, read as the reverse complement.
TGGTAGGGGAGCGTTCTGTAAGCCGATGAAGGTGGATTGAGAAGTCTGCTGGAGGTATCAGAAGTGCGAATGCTGACGTGAGTAACGACAAAACGGGTGAAAAACCCGTTCGCTGAAAGACCAAGGGTTCCAGTCCAACGTTAATCGGGGCTGGGTGAGTCGACCCCTAAGGCGAGGCCGAGAGGCGTAGTCGATGGGAAATTGGTTAATATTCCAATACTTCTGTGTAATGCGATGAGAGGACGGAGAAGGTTAAGTCAGCCTGGCGTTGGTTGTCCAGGTGGAAGGT
>NZ_JBSYVT010000089.1:0-1484 GCF_054112845.1 Acinetobacter sp. NigerLNRRAM0016 | reverse complement strand
CGTAAAGAGTTGATCGGCTAACTGAACATTTTCCCCGAGAACCAAATCCTTTTTACTGATCACGCCAGAAATGGGAGCTTTCAAAATATAGCGTCCGTTACTGGCATTCACTGCACCAAATGCACTTAAACGTGATTGGGCCGCTTGAACCTGAATTTGTGCCCGTTTATAGCTGTTATAAGCACGTTGATAGTCCTGTTTTGCTGAAATGCCCTGTGACCAAAGCTGACGCTCACGATCATAGTCTTGTTTCGCCAGTTCAAGGTTGGTTTGTTCAATTTTAAGATTGGCCTGCTGATCAACTAGATCAGGAACAAGCAACGCAGCCAAAGGCTGTCCTTTCTGAACTTTTTGACCGAGTTCTACATAGACATTTTCTACATGACCACTAAAACTCGGTGAGACGTGCGCTTGCTGGTCAGTATTCACATTCAGTTTGGCAGGATAAGAACTTAATTTAACCACCGGGCCTTGATCGACCGCTGATAATTGTATGCCCTGTTCCACCAGTTGCTTGGCAGTCAGGCTCACACCTTCTGCATGCTCTTCGGTTTCACCACCATGTTCTTCTCCCCCTTCTTCCTCGGCATGTTCATCTGATGTTTCAGATTTATTCTTACCCGTTAAGATCAAGAAAATACTGAGGAGTACGGTAGCGCCGATGACCAAACTAATCAGTAGGGGTTGGGAGATTTTTCCGCTCTGTTTTTTTAAGCTGTTTTTAAGATCGAACATGTTAATTTCCCCCACCAATGACAGGCATGGCCTGTATGTCTTGCCATAAATTTTGATTGATTTGTGCAATAGCATCTTTCGACATGACTTCACTTGGGCTAATGCCTAAGCTTAAACTTTCTGCTTCGATGGCCTTTTGCCAGCCCTCCCGTAACAACTGGACTTTACGTAGACGGATGTCTTGTAATTGAAGCGTGGCTTGCTGAACATCGGTTAAAGCAAACTTTCCTGCCAGAAAACCTTGTAAAGTTTTACTTTGAACTTGAGTCGCCAAAGGAATTTGAGTCTCGTCAACGACTTTGAATTGAAGCTCTAAACCCTGCAACTCGGTTAAGATCGTGCCTATTTGCAGCGCATTTTGCTTTAGATAAAAGTCTTTCTGACGCTCTAATAAGTTCATTTTTTCTTGCGCGATTTTTATGCCATTTTGCTGACGATCGAAAATATTGAGCGGTACACTGACTCCAACCACCAGTTGATTTTGTGTTGAGTTATCCAAGGATTGGGTGCGGTTAACGCCCAGGTTTAAAGTAGGATTAGGACGTGACTTTGCTTTCAGCTGATCAACCGTTGCTTGAGACTCTAACACCTGTAAAATCCGATATTTCTCAATGTAGTTATCCGCTAAATATTCTTGAACCTGCCCATGAGTCGATTTTGGCCAAAGCTTTTGCGAAGAGAGGTTTACCTGCAATGACTTATCAGAGGTTCCCCATAAATTTGATAATTGTTGGGTTGCCACTTGTACC
>NZ_JBSYVT010000088.1:0-1507 GCF_054112845.1 Acinetobacter sp. NigerLNRRAM0016 | reverse complement strand
TAAATCCATATACAAGCCCTGTATTGTTCCTGCGTGGTGGAGTGTCTCCATATATACATAAGCCTGAGCATTTCGTGGCGATTCAGCAGCAATTCCCAAATGCGGAAATTAAAGAAATTTTAAATGCTGGGCATTGGTTGCATGCTGAGAAAACAGATGAAGTGTTGCTTGAGATACAAAACTTTTTGAAATCTTAAAAGATGATGTACGGCGATCTTGTTTACACAAGGTCGCGTATCTGGAGCTTATATAGTTAGATTATATTGTGTTATTCCTAAGTAGAAATGTCCTACTTACTAACCAAATAGAAATGTCCTATATGGACATTTCCAAGTCAAGCACAGGATTTAGATTTCGTTGTTGAATTGCTGTTTTCTGTGCACGTCTGCTTGGCATCTTTTGAGAACGATTGCGTTTATTTTGTTGTTCTAGTTCTTCATGCTGCTGTTGAATATGGGCTAATACAGAACCCAAACGTTTATTTTCAACAATCTCTCGCTGGTTGAGCTGACTTAATTTATCGAAGATGCTGTAATTGATTTTTCTTCCCTGATATTCAATCGCGACTGTACTATCCGGGTATTCCAGAAACTCAAGATACTTGCCAATCAATCTTTGGTTTTCTTCCGTGTTTTCCAGGAGATATACGCATTTATCATAAGTGATCGTCAGGCTATTCGTGACTCTGCGGGGTTCACGCCAGGTAAAAATATCATCTAATTCTTCGGCTGTTTCAGTGACAGTCCGGTGTAGATCCTTGGGATTAAAGGCCATCTTGGCAAACTTCTGATTGAACTGCTCAATGAAGCAGGGTAGCCAGGCATTGGCTTCGGCAATCGAACTGATGCCTTCCAGACGCATTTCTTTGATCAGACGGTCCTGAAGCGTTCTATTGGCTCGTTCTACACGGCCTTTGGCCTGTGGTGAATTAGCGAAGATAATATCGATATTCAGGGTGCTGAGTACGCGCCCAAACTGGGTAATCTTGGTGTCTTTCTTACTGCTTTGATTCACCCTGAAGACTGAATGTTTATCGCTGTAGAAGGCTAAAGGCTTACCATGCTGCTCAACATACAAACGTGTTGAAATCATATAGTCAAAGGTTGATTCCGACTCACAGAAGCGTAAATGCTGTAATTTGCCTGTGGCATCATCGATAAATACCAGCAGACAGCATTTAGGGGCTCGACCTTCAAACCAGTCATGGTGTGAGCCATCGATTTGGATCAGTTCACCATAACAGTCCCGGTTATAACGAGGCTGATACGGGCGTTTCAGGCGTTTGGATCGAGGAATCCATAAGTCAGCTGCAATCATCCAAGAACGTAGGGTTTCTACTGAAAGATCGAATCCATGTACGGTGGTGAGCTTTTCATGCGCTAAAGTGGGTCCGAAACCATGGAGTTGGTCAGAAACAATATTGAGGCATTTGAGTCTGATTTCTTCAGGAAGTTTGGAATTGCTGATTTGGCCACGACCGGCATGGGCTAATGCAACTGGACCTTGG
>NZ_JBSYVT010000087.1:0-1511 GCF_054112845.1 Acinetobacter sp. NigerLNRRAM0016 | reverse complement strand
GGTAAAGAGCTGATCGGCTAACTGAACATTTTCTCCGAGCACCAAATCCTTTTTACTGATCACGCCGGAAATGGGAGCTTTCAAAATATAGCGCCCGTTACTGGCATTCACTGCACCAAATGCACTTAAACGTGATTGGGCCGCTTGAACCTGAATTTGCGCCCGTTTATAGCTGTTGTAAGCACGTTGATAGTCCTGTTTTGCTGAAATACCTTGTGACCACAGCTGACGCTCACGCTCGAAGTCCTGTTTCGCCAGTTCAAGGTTGGTTTGTTCAATTTTTAGATTGGCCTGCTGATCGACTAAATCAGGAACAAGCAACGTGGCCAAAGACTGTCCTTTCTGAACTTTTTGGCCGAGTTCTACATAAACATTTTCGACATGACCACTAAAACTCGGAGAGACATGCGCTTGCTGGTCGGTATTCACGTTAAGTTTTGCTGGATAAGAACTTAATTTAACCACCGGACCTTGATCGACTGCTGATAACTGTATGCCTTGTTCAACCAGTTGCTTGGCCGTCAGGCTCACGCCTTCTGCATGCTCTTCGGTTTCACCGCCATGTTCCTCTTTGCCTTCTTCACTTCCATGTTCCTCTGCGCCTTCTTCCTCGGCATGTTCATCTGATGTTTCAGATTTATTCTTACCCGACAAGATTAAGAAAATACTGAGGAGTACGGTTGCACCGATGGCCAAACCAATCAATAGAGGTTGGGAAATCTTTCCGCTCTGTTTTTTTAAGATGTTTTTAAGATCGAACATGTTAATTTCCCCCACCAATGACAGGCATGGCCTGTATGTCTTGCCATAAGTTTTGATTAATTTGTGCAATAGCATCTTTCGACATGACTTCACTTGGGCTAATGCCTAAGCTCAAACTTTCTGCTTCGATGGCCTTTTGCCAGCCATCCCGTAACAACTGGACTTTACGTAGACGGATATCCTGTAATTGAAGCGTGGCTTGCTGAACATCGGTTAAAGCAAACTTGCCTGCCAGAAAACCTTGTAAAGTTTTACTTTGAACTTGAGTCGCCAAAGGAATTTGAGTCTCGTCAACGACTTTGAATTGAAGCTCTAAACCCTGCAACTCGGTTAAGATCGTACCGATTTGCAGCGCATTTTGCTTTAGATAAAAGTCTTTCTGACGCTCTAATAAGTTCATTTTTTCTTGCGCGATTTTTATGCCATTTTGCTGACGATCGAAAATATTAAGCGGTACACTGACTCCGACTACTAATTGATTTTGTGTGGAGTTTTCCAAGGATTGGGTGCGGTTGACACCTAGGTTTAAAGTGGGGTTAGGACGTGCCTTTGCCCTTAGTTGATCAACCGTTGCTTGAGACTCTAATACCAGTAAAGCTCGATATTTCTCAACGTAGTTTTCCGCTAAATATTCTTGAACCTGCTGATGAGTCGATTTTGGCCAGAGCTTTTGTGAAGAGAGGTTTACCTGCAATGACTTATCAGAGGTTCCCCATAAATTTGATAATTGTTGGGTGGCCACTTGGACT
>NZ_JBSYVT010000086.1:0-1584 GCF_054112845.1 Acinetobacter sp. NigerLNRRAM0016 | reverse complement strand
TATAATCTTATAAGTTTTCTAAGTGACCTAAATTTTTATTTTGTACGCTATGAAGGATAGTTTGCAAAATTTCAATTCGTGCAGCATATTTACTATCATTGGCAATGATGTGCCAAGGAGAAATATCTGTGCTCGTATATTTGAACATATCTGATGCTGCTTGTAAGTAGGCATCCCACTTTTCTCTATTACGCCAATCATCTTCTGTTAATTTGAAGCTTTTTTGAGGTGTATTTTTTCGCTTGTAAAAACGACGTAATTGTTCATCTTTTGAAATTGCTAGCCAAAATTTTATAACAATTGTATTTGTATCAGACAGTTGTTTTTCGTACTGATTTATTTCTTCATAAGCATTTTGCCATTCTATTGGGTTAATTAAATCTTCTACACGTTCTACAAGTACACGTCCATACCAGCTGCGATCAAAAATATTAAGTGCCCCATTCGTTGAATGCTTATTCCAAAAACGCCACAAATAAGGACGTAATCGTTCAAAATTTTCTGGTGCTGAAATACTATGAATATTATATTCGTGTAGCCCTAGAAATTTAATGATGCGCTTAATTGAACTGCCTTTACCTGCGGCATCCATACCTTCAAAAACTAATACAACGTTATGTGATGAATAACGTAGAACATCTGCGACTTTCCTTTCTAGTTGTTTAATGGTTTTTTTATACTCTATGTGGCTAATTTCACTTTTTTTTATTTGAGTTAAAATTGAAGGAATAGGTGCCGCCTGATATTTAAATTTATTCTTAATTTGTACAGGTGGTAGTTTTAGATGTTTAAGTATTAATTGAGAAAACTGTGTATTTCTTTCTATATTGTTTTCACTATTAATGATTACCCAATCGTGGGTGAATCTATTTCTTAAAGTTTGAATTTGATTGTATAAGGTTTTAGTTTTCCATTTTTTTTGTGGAAAATCATCCCATGTAAAACGTGGAACTCTTTGGATTTTATTAATAATATCAATATTTTTTGTGCGAATTTTTACTTTGCTCCATGAAACATCAAACCAAACTTTAATAATATCTACATTATTATTTTTTAAGTAACTTTCAAATTCATATATACGCTTTAAGTGTTCGTTGAATACATTATTTTGTATTTTTTCATCATTTAATATAGTTGACGCTAGTAAATCAGTATACCAATTCCCATAAAAAAACATGATTTGTCCATTTTTTGGAATGTCATTTATGTATGGTTGCCAAATTAATTTATTTTCTTTGACTCTATTTGGGGTTTCAGCCTTAATTTTTAAATATCTAGGATCCATTAATTCACTTAGCTTTTTGATTGATTGATTTTTTCGCGTTAGTTCAATTCCGCCAATTATTACTAATATACTTTTTGATTTAGAATTCTTGAGTTTATATTGTTCTTGAATTAATTTAATGGAGAGGTCTTGATAATTCATTTTAAGTCTCGTTTAAAAAATTTTTAATAAAATAATTATAAATTCAGTTACAGTCAATGTTATTGTTTTATTATTAAAGTTGTTTTGCAACAACTTTTTTTTTGTGCCATTAAAACAAAGCCGACTAAAAAGATCGGTATTTTTTTATTATTATTTTT
>NZ_JBSYVT010000085.1:0-1596 GCF_054112845.1 Acinetobacter sp. NigerLNRRAM0016 | reverse complement strand
TCTTTTTGCAGCCTTAAGTAAAGATATACAGAGTTTTTGAAAAAAGCATAGGTCTAGATAATCAAGCTAGATTTTTTAGAACTCCACATTGGTCAATTGTACATAAACCATCACAAGTACCTCTTAAATCAGATAATTGTTCAATAAGCTTTTGTTGCTTGATTATATTTTCTCTGATAGCACTGACATGTAAGTCAATTAATTCATTCACATCTGAACAATTTTTCTTGGGATTATCTTTATAGGTGAGTAATTGACGAATTTCATTCAAACTCATATTTAAAGTTCGGCAATTCAAAATAAACTTAATTCGCTCAACATAGCCTATATCGTAAAGGCGGTAATTTCCTTCCGTTCTTTCGGGTTCCGGAATTAAACCTTCCTTTTCATAAAACCTAATTGTTAATACTGAACATGAGGTTTTTTTAGAGAGTTCACCAATTTTTAAATGCATTGAGTTGGTATTTCCAAAAAATCTTGACTCTATAGTAACTATAGGGATTCTAATATTCAAAGTTTATAAATTTTTTTAATGGGTATAATTATGAGTGGTTGTGGATGTAGTAAAGAAACACCATGCAAAGATAAGAAATCTCAACAAGAAAATCATCCATCAATTGCAGAAGCAAACAATTCAAAGAATTGTAATAATACGCTTAGCTGTTGTGGTGAAGAGGAAGAAGAAAAATCTTCATCTCCTTGCTGTAACACTTCAAACAGTTGTGAAGATACCGCTCAATCCTGTTGTGGTTCTGATCCCAAAGAAAATTTAAGCACTGAAGACGTTTTAAAAAATTCGCACTACATGAGTGAATACTTAGTTCCCAAAATGGATTGTTCTGCGGAAGAACAGATGGTTCGTATGGCGCTATCTTCAATTGATGGTGTTCAAAAACTCATCTTTGATTTACCTAACCGGTCTTTAAAGGTTCTACATAATCAAAAAGATGAAAATATAACTACCAAACTTGAAGCTTTGGGTTTTGGTGCAAAGCTTGTGAAGACTGAAACTTATATAAGCAATCAACAGGCTAAGCAAACAAGTACCTATACCATTCCTAAAATGGATTGCTCTGCTGAAGAGCAAATGGTCCGTATGGCTCTTGCAGATATTGAAGCAGTTAAAGGTCTTACTTTTGATCTTCCCAATCGAAAACTGAAAGTCTTCCATAATGAAGGGAGTCAGCAAATTACGGCCAAACTTGAAGGACTGGGTTTTGGGGCGAAACTTGATGAAACACAGCTTTCTTCAGGCGATATACCTAATGAACCTGATCCTGTGAGACAAGCTAAAGTACTTAAACTGTTATTAGGCATTAATGCTCTACTTTTCTTTATAGAATTCATCAGCGGAATTATTGCTGCGTCTACAGGATTGATTGCTGATTCTCTAGATATGTTTGCCGATGCAGCCGTTTATGGTATTGCGCTATATGCCGTCGGAAAAGCTGCGAAATATCAAGTGAAAGCAGCCCATTTCGCAGGTTGGATTCAGTTATTACTTGCTGTCATCGTGATTATTGATGTCATTAGACGATTCATGTTTGGAAGCGAGCCAGAATCAACGCTCATGATTGTTATTGGCCTGCTCGCACT
>NZ_JBSYVT010000084.1:0-1665 GCF_054112845.1 Acinetobacter sp. NigerLNRRAM0016 | reverse complement strand
ATTATTTTATAATCATCGAAGAATTCAAAAGGGTTTGGGTTTTAAGACACCAAATCAAATGGCCGAAGACTTTTATAAGTTGGCTGCCTAGAATCTCCCAAGGGAAAGTCTCCTGATAATTCAGCGTATATCATTAACTTTTTAAATCTAAAAAACAGGAATTTCATTTATGTCTAAACACTATGATTATATTGCGATTGGCGGAGGCAGTGGCGGTATTGCATCAGTCAATCGTGCTGCCATGTATGGTAAGAAATGTGCACTGATAGAAATGGGTGATATTGGTGGAACCTGTGTCAACGTAGGATGTGTTCCTAAAAAAGTGATGTGGTATTCAGCTCAAATTGCCGATGCGATTCATAAATATGGTCCTGACTATGGCTTTAATACAGAATTGAAATCCTTTAACTGGAAGAAATTAGTTGAAAACAGACAAGCCTATATCAGCCGAATACATACATCGTATGACACAGGACTAGCTAAAAATAATGTTGATGTCATTCGAGGTTTTGCAAAATTTTTAGATGCTCAAACAATTGAAGTAAATGGTGAAACGTACACAGCTGACCATATTTTAATTGCTACGGGGACTCAAGCATTCAAACCTGAAATTGAAGGTGCTGAATATGGTATTGATTCCAATGGTTTCTTCGGATTAGAACACTTACCGAAGCGGACTGCTATTGTTGGTTCTGGCTATATTGCTGTGGAATTGGCAGGTGTTCTTAATGCATTGGGTTCGAATGTACAATTATTTATTCGTAAACATCAGCCTTTGCGTGGATTAGATCATTTCCTTGGTAAAACACTATTAGAGAATATGCGCAGTGAAAATATTAACGTGCATACTCATAGTCAGATTAACAAAGTGACTAAAGTTCAAGATAACTCACTTGTATTACACCTAGAAGATGGTACAGAACATAGTGTAGATTGCTTGATTTGGGCAATTGGTAGAAAACCTGCAACTGAAGCGATCAATCTTAATAAGACTCAAGTTCAATTGAACGAGAATCGCTTTATTCATGTTGATGCATATCAAAATACAACACAGTCTGGCATTTATGCAGTGGGTGATATTACAGGTAAAGTCGAGTTAACACCTGTTGCTGTGGCAGCGGGTCGAAGACTGTCTGAACGTTTATTTAACAATAAGCCAAATGAACATTTAGATTATGAAAATATTCCGACTGTGGTGTTTAGTCACCCACCTATTGGAACAGTTGGATTAACCGAAGATCAAGCCATAGAAAAATTTGGTAAAGATGCCATCAAAATTTATAGTTCTTCCTTTACATCCATGTATACAGCGATAACAGAACATCGACAACTCACAAAAATGAAATTAATTTGTGTAGGAACTGATGAGAAAGTGGTCGGAATTCATGGTATTGGATACGGTATGGATGAAATTCTGCAAGGCTTTGCTGTTGCTTTAAAAATGGGAGCAACTAAAAAAGACTTCGATAACACTTTAGCAATTCATCCGACTTCTGCTGAAGAATTCGTCACAATGCGTTAATCATTGATCATCTAAAAGAGCATTTATTTATATATTTGCTCTTATTTTTATATTCTATATCCAAATTATGAACTTTCAACAACTTAGAATTATTAGAGAACTCACTCAACATAATCTCAATTTATCACAAACAGCACATGCTC
>NZ_JBSYVT010000082.1:0-2318 GCF_054112845.1 Acinetobacter sp. NigerLNRRAM0016 | reverse complement strand
ACTCATTGAGATGTGTCATAGTATTCGTCGTTAGAAAACAATTATTGTGACATTATTTCAATGAGTTATCTATTTTTGTCGTGTACAGAGATTATTATAGAAGCCCCCATGAATAAATCGCTCATCATTTTCGGCATCGTCAACATAACCTCGGACAGTTTCTCCGATGGAGGCCGGTATCTGGCGCCAGACGCAGCCATTGCGCAGGCGCGTAAGCTGATGGCCGAGGGGGCAGATGTGATCGACCTCGGTCCGGCATCCAGCAATCCCGACGCCGCGCCTGTTTCGTCCGACACAGAAATCGCGCGTATCGCGCCGGTGCTGGACGCGCTCAAGGCAGATGGCATTCCCGTCTCGCTCGACAGTTATCAACCCGCGACGCAAGCCTATGCCTTGTCGCGTGGTGTGGCCTATCTCAATGATATTCGCGGTTTTCCAGACGCTGCGTTCTATCCGCAATTGGCGAAATCATCTGCCAAACTCGTCGTTATGCATTCGGTGCAAGACGGGCAGGCAGATCGGCGCGAGGCACCCGCTGGCGACATCATGGATCACATTGCGGCGTTCTTTGACGCGCGCATCGCGGCGCTGACGGGTGCCGGTATCAAACGCAACCGCCTTGTCCTTGATCCCGGCATGGGGTTTTTTCTGGGGGCTGCTCCCGAAACCTCGCTCTCGGTGCTGGCGCGGTTCGATGAATTGCGGCTGCGCTTCGATTTGCCGGTGCTTCTGTCTGTTTCGCGCAAATCCTTTCTGCGCGCGCTCACAGGCCGTGGTCCGGGGGATGTCGGGGCCGCGACACTCGCTGCAGAGCTTGCCGCCGCCGCAGGTGGAGCTGACTTCATCCGCACACACGAGCCGCGCCCCTTGCGCGACGGGCTGGCGGTATTGGCGGCGCTGAAAGAAACCGCAAGAATTCGTTAACTGCACATTCGGGATATTTCTCTATATTCGCGGTTCAGCAGGCATGTCCCCTTTGAGGGCGACCCGACGACAGGATAATCGACCTTATGGTGCGCAAATATTTCGGCACAGACGGTATTCGTGGCAAAGCCAACGAAGGCGCGATGACGGCGGAAACCGCCTTGCGCGTCGGCATGGCGGCTGGCCGTGTCTTTCGTCGCGGTGACCACCGCCATCGTGTCGTGATCGGCAAGGATACGCGCCTGTCGGGCTATATGCTTGAACCCGCGCTCACAGCCGGTTTCACCTCGATGGGCATGGACGTATTCCTTTTTGGCCCGCTGCCGACAACGTATAGGAAGAATAAACGCCCTTTTCACCCAAGTCCAACAGCTTTGGACCGCAGTTGACTCTTTCGACACCCCTGCGATGCAACCCAATCCGGCTGACGGGGAGCCAGCAACGCTGAAAATTTACCCTCCTCTTTCCCACTAGCGGCTCCTTTTCCGACAACCAGCACGGCGGATCCCTGCCGCGGCGCTGTGAACGCAGCATTTTGATTGGTATCGTTGGCCTTCAGGCTCGTCAGTCAAACAGACCCAGGAGCAGCTCAGCCGGTGGCGCCCGGCTTTCGGGTAACGCCCTGGTCCCGCTGGTTTCGGCTTTGTGCTTCAGGTGATCAAGGATCTGCTTGATCACTATAGGGTCTTCAATGCAGGCGATGACTTTCATGGCGCCGCCGCAGCCGCTGCAGGTCTCGATGTCGATATTGAAAACACGCTTGAGCCGTTGCGCCCATGTCATCGACGCTCGCCGTTGTGCTGGTGTTGCCGGTTCATCAGCCACCCTGACCTTGTTGCCCCTGCCCCGTTTTGCCGGCGTGACCAACGCCCGGTGCCGACTGTTGGGTGCGAACACCCCGTGGAAGCGGGTTAGGTTGACTCTGGGCTTCGGTACCAGGGCGGCCAGCCTTGCAATGAAATCCAATGGTTCGAAAATGACGTGCGTGGTGCCGTCCCGGTACGGCGTCTTGAGCTGGTAGCGCACGTTGCCGCCTCGTGTTAACGACAGCCGCTTCTCGGATACCGCCGGGCGGCTGATGTACCGGCACAGCCGTTCGAGCTTCTTGCGTTCATCGGCCCTGGCCGCCACGCCGGCGTGCAGGCTGGACCCGGCTACCTTGCCAATCCCGTCACCGAACGGATCACCACTGGTCGGCAGAGTTTGCAAAGTGAACACCTTTCGCCCCGCCTGTGAACCGACAGCGATACGGTAAGTGATCGAGTGCCCCAGCAGGGGTGTCATCGGGTCGTCATCCACCGCATCCGAGGCCAGATAGCTGTTTTCGACATCCCGTTCCAGCAGGCCTTGCCGTTCCAGATAGCGACCCACCCGGTGGGCGATGGTGTGCGTCA
>NZ_JBSYVT010000081.1:0-2421 GCF_054112845.1 Acinetobacter sp. NigerLNRRAM0016 | reverse complement strand
AGCGTTAGATTGGCTTACACCATTAGAGAAATTTGCTCAGCTTGTTGATTATCATAAGACTTTTCAAACTGTCGCACCTCATGTTTGAATTCGCCCTAATATAAAAGCTTATTTTCAATAAAAAACACATCATAATACCCCCTTGCCTTTTAACCACAAAAATATTGAAGTTATTATTTAGAAGCAATTAATAGAAAAATAAACAAATCTTTTTTAAACAAGCTACTAATAAAAATATCTCCATCGAAAATAAAGTATAAAAATTCAAAAACCATTTAATAAAGTATCAATAGAGTTAAAATACATATAGCTTACTTTTAATTTTAAAGAGGAATACAAGAAATAATTTCTTGTATTCCTGTTATAAGATTGGGAGAACCAAGTTGATAATTTCACCCATTTCTTTGGATCTATTAATTTAAGTTTCGACTTTACTTATTTGAGCTTAGCCATTTGGTCGAGTCACAATCGGGAAAATTGAATCTGGACGTTTAAACATTGCAAAGAATTTTCCAATTTTCAGTGGATTACCTTTGACTTTACTGTCTTTAGAAAGCAGGACTTTTACCCCTTCTATTTGACCTGTAATCATTTTTAGATATAAGGGCTTGGTTAAGGTTAATGTAGGGCAATCCAATGCCAAATCTTTACTTTCATCATAACGCTTAAACTGCATGACTGAGTTTTCAACCCATAATGAAAAATGCTCTTTGGTATCCGACAAAACCAGATTGATACACTGGTTTTCATTTTTTAAATTTTCCACATCTAAATTTGTCGCCATAGCTTCAAGAAATCTTTCAGTTGGTGTATGAATCAATAAATCACTCGGATCAGAAGTATTTTGTAGGGGTACATTATTTTGTAGCTCTTGAGCGCCCACCAAAAAGAAATTACGCCAAGTTGAAGCCTCAGCAGCATAGCCCAATTGACGATAAGTATTCGCCAATAAGTCTTTTGCTTGTTGGTTTTGAGGGTTATTCAACACAATATGTTTTAAAATCTCGGCAGCCCATCTATAGTCAGCTTGAGCGTAGGCATCCCGCGCATTTTTCAATGCATTGTTCTCCCCACCTGCTAACTCAATATATTTTTTTGCAACAGCTTTAGGGGGTAATGGATCTAAATTGGAAGGATGGGCATCGAACCATCCCATATAATATTGGTATACTGCTTTTACATTATGTTTTAGGGTTCCATAATAGCCATGAGCATATAGTTTTTGATCAAGTGCCGCTGGAAGCTTAATTTTTTCGGCAATTTCAGCGCCATTAAAACCAGAGTTCATATATCTCACCGTCTGATCATGCGTGAACTTATAAACATCTCGCTGGGTTTTAATAAAATCTTGAATATTGTCATTGCCCCAGACAGGCCAATGATGCTGTGCAATCAATACATCGGATGCTTTGGCATGCTGCATTGCTTGGTCTAGATAGCCCACCCATTTTAAGGCATCACGGACTTTAGCACCCCGAAGGGTATAAAGATTATGCATGGTATGAGATAGAATTTCTGCGCCGTTATAAAGTTTCAATGATGGGATAGAGAACGTTAATTCTGCTGGTGCTTCTGAACCCGGCACGTTATAAAACACAAAATCCAAGCCATCAACCGTCATTTTCTGTTCTGGTTGAGTGATCAGTTGTGTAGGCTCAAGGATGCCCATTTTTCCCCCAGCAACAGCCTTACCTAAACCTGTATCCACCAATCCTTCCGCATTTTTAGGTAGAAAAGTTCCATACATATAAGTCGCACGACGTATCATGGCTGAACCTGCCATCACATTTTCACTGGTCGCTTCTTCCATAAAGCCTTTTGGCGCAATAATTGGAGTTTTTCTAGCGTTAATTTCTTCGCTAGAAAGAACGCCTAATGCACCACCAAAATGATCGATATGGCTATGGGTAAAGATAATGGCTGAAATTTTTTGCTCACCTAAATGCTGTCTAGCAAATTTAAGTGCTGCTTCAGCCGTTTCTTTAGAGGTTAATGTATCCACAATAATCCAGCCAGTATCACCCTGAATGATGGTCATATTTGCCAAATCAAAACCACGAATTTGCCAAACTCGATCTGTTACTTTAAATAGCCCAACATTGTTGTTTAATTTTGCTTGTCGCCATAGAGTGGGATTAACGGTATTTGGTGCTTGATCTTGTAAAAAACTAAATGCATCAAAATCCCAGATAACATTGCCTTTCTCACTTTTAATTTGACCTGTTGGCTTGGCAATAAAGCCCTTTTGAGCCTGATTAAACTCAGTCATATCCTCTAAGTTATACTTCGCCTTATATGTATTATTTGATTCAATGACCGCTTTTTCTACTACAGTATTTGCTGCAAAAACAGAAAATGGCAGAATAAGCATCAATGAAACTGTTAAAAACTTAATTTTCATCTTCTTTCCTTTTTTTAAAT
>NZ_JBSYVT010000080.1:0-3249 GCF_054112845.1 Acinetobacter sp. NigerLNRRAM0016 | reverse complement strand
ATAACAAATTGTCTTCCCAGTCCAAATGCGCGGTGTCGTTGGCACCATCTGAAATATATTTGACCGAAATCAGGCGGACACCCTGTTTTTTACAGACCTTTGCCAGCGCATATCCTTCCATATCCACCAAATGACACTGTACTTTCGGTGCTCCCGTTTCAAAGCTATCGCCCGTGCCACAGATACCTGTACGCAAGTGTTGAAAATAGGGCTGTAAATCAATTTCAGCAGGATAAGTCGCATCGAACGGTGTGAGACCTACAGGAAAACCGAGCGGAGACACATCCATGTCACGTTGAACAAATTGAGAGACTTCCACCAACTCATGTGCATCAAAATAAGTACTGCCTGCTGTGCCTAAATTAATCAGGGTTTTACAGCCTGTTTTTTGAATCACTTCAAATGCTTTATAGGCCGCGTTGACTTTACCAATACCACTGTAGTGAACTTCAATCCCTGCTTGCTCAAACAATCCTTTAGACTCATTTGGCAAAGCCATGATTAGTGCCACATCCGACATAAAATACTCAAATAACAGACTTCATTCATGCCATTAGAAAACAAATCGATCCGAAAGAAAAGCGCCTCTGGTCTCTGCTCAAACAACCTACATAAGATCAGATGGCGCTTTAAACTGAATGGATTGTAGACCTCATTTATACTGCTGTTCTAAATAGGTTTTTAAGCACGGCGAAAAGAACAAATCCCCTTGATAAAAACGTGTGCCGTCTTGGTTGCAACCAAACTCCATAACAACATCAGTATGGCTGCAAAAGCATAGCCAACGGCATACAGGAAGGCCAAATTGAGTTGCTGGGCTAAGGTTAAGATTGCGAGTGTATATACGCCCAATGGGAAAGTCAGTCCCCACCAGCCCAAATTAAACGGCAAATCCTGTTTGGCATGGTGCAAAGTCGTCAGTACCGCAATCCCCAACCACCACAGCCCAAAACCCAACAGAATTAAACTGGCCAAAATTCCCGCCTGCTGAAATAACTGACCCAGTTGTGCTAAGCCCAAACTCGCCATCAGCGTCGGTGCCTGATGCCCCAAAACCAATAATGCCAAAGCAGCAGTGCCTATCGGCCCCAAAGCCAAGCAACTGCTGACTGCCAACTCTTTTTCAGGCAGTTTATGTAAGACCAAACGCAACATTAAAATCGTTAAAATAGCAAAGGCAGGTAATACTGAAACACCCCACAACACATAACTACCCAGTAAAATCGCAACGGCGTGAGTATCAGCTGCCAAATGCCCTAGTAATAGACCACCACTGCTGGCTGCAACCTCACAGGCCACGATCGGCAATAACCACACCGCAGTCATCTGCTGTAAAGCATGCTCCTGATGTCTATACATGGCAAAAGGAACTGCCCACGCCACCAAGAGCGCCAAGACTACATCTGCATACCAGAGCGTTTGCGCAATCTGTACAGCTGTGTCGCCATAAATAGGCTGACCATACTTTAAAAAGCCATTGAGGATGGTGGCCAGCGCCATCGGAATCGTCCCTAAAAATAGGCTCATGCTTGGATGTTGAAAAATCTGTTTGGCTTCATGCGGATAAAATGCCCAACGTAAGCCATATAGCACACTAAAAAGTACGAACAGTAAAATATTGAAATACCACAGCCCTGTGCCGAGTTGCCATGTGAATGCCTTTAACATCGGAAACTCTGATACAATTAATGCCACAACACCTGTTCCCATACTCACAGTGAACCAGTTGGGGGTGAATTGACGGATCAGATTTTGCCGCTGTCCAAGTTGTGTAAATGGTTTTTGCATGAGTTCGGCCTCATTTAAAATCTACATTTATACTAATCAAATTTATAAATAAGAAAAATTGATTAATTTATATTAAATAAATCAATAAAATTAATATAAATACGCGAATCTCAACTTTTTAAGTCTTTGAAATAAAAAGGACATAACCCAATTTAATTTTCGACTAAGAAAAGCAAAGCAAGTTATGTCCATTTACGAATTTATCATTTCTGTATTTTTAATCATAGAGCAATTTTACTCAGCGATTGTCATTCAACCTTTAAGAAGTAGAGGATTTCCACCCGCTTTAAGTGATATTGAAATTCTTACTATACAAATTGTGGGAGAGTTTCTTGGCTTAGATTCTGATAAAAATATCTGGTTCTACTTTAAACACAATTGGTTTGAATGGTTTCCAAAATTAGGTTCCTATCCTAATTTTTGCAAACATTGTGCAAAATTATGGCATGTAAATCAACAGATTATGTCACAACTAAAATCTGTTTTCGGTTTAGATAATATTCATTTTATCGATGGCTTTCCTATACCTGTTTGTCGTTATGCTAGAGCAAAAAAACATAAAAACTTCAAAGAATCTGCAGGTTTTAGTTATTGTGCGGCTAAACAAGAAAAATATTATGGTTTCAAAGGACATATCGTTATTAACTTTTCAGGAATGATTACAGGCTATACTTTTGCTCCAGCTCATTGTGATGAACGTGATGTTGCACCAGAAATTAATCAAGATATTCAGGGATTACTTGGTGGTGATAAAGGATACTTAAGACCTGAATTAAAACACTATTTTAAGTACCAAGATATTGATTTACAAACACCTTATAGAAAGAACATGACTGATAGCAGGTCTAAGGAAGCTATGGCGAGGCTCATGAATGCTCGTAGAAAAATTGAGACTGTTATAGGTCAATTAACTGAACGATTTCACATTCAAAAAGTAAGAGCTAAAGATTTATGGCATTTAACGCATAGAATTACGCGTAAGATTCTTTCACATACCATTGCAGTAATTTTAAATACACGATTAGGAAATCCACCTTTACAACTGGAAAGCCTTATTCAAAGTTGAGATTGGCGTATTCATAAATAATAAAGTAGACAAATATTATGCGAGATCTAGTTGTTAAAGATAATGCTCTAATCAATGCAAGCTATAACCTAGATTTAGTTGAACAACGCTTAGTTCTTCTTGCCATTGTTGAGGCTAGGGAAAGTGGTAGAGGTATCAATGCCAATGACCCTTTAGAAGTGCATGCAGAGAGTTATATCAATCAGTTTAATGTCGCAAGACAAACCGCCTATCAAGCATTAAAAGATGCATGTAAAGACTTATTTGCTCGACAATTTAGCTATCAAGAAATAAATAAAAGAGGAAATGTTGAAAATGTATTAAGTCGTTGGGTGAGTGAAATTAGGTACATTGATGATGAAGCAACTGTAAAATTGATTTTCGCACCTGCGATG
>NZ_JBSYVT010000079.1:0-3534 GCF_054112845.1 Acinetobacter sp. NigerLNRRAM0016 | reverse complement strand
ACTTTAGTACCTTAGTCTTAGAAATCTCTTCAGAGTTAGGGAAAATCTAATCTTTTTTTGGATTTCTAATTTACTGCTTTTCTGTAGTTATAAAAAAACCACCGAAGGTGGTTTTTTTTAATTTTAACAATAACTTGCTTGCTCTAAACCAATATCTTCAAGAAAATGATCTTGTTCAATTAGGTTCTTAAATTTTAGCCTTTTTACACTACCAACATTAAAATGAATCATAACAATAAAGGGAGGTTCACTTTTAATTTCCATATATTGAATTAAATCTGTATTGACGATCACGTCATTTACACGAATGAGCATCCAAGCACCACAAGCTAAAAATAAGCCCACATAGTAGTAATCCTTGAAATGAAAATCTAGCTGTGATGAGCAAATAAATTAGACGATTAGTTCACAACCAATTCCATATTATAAAAAATATATTCATATAAATTTCAGTACTTTATTTTATATAAATAATAGTGATATTTATAATGAAAAATAAAGAATTTACTTTTTATCTAGACATATAGTATTAAATTTCAAATGAGGAAAAATAAAATATTACATATTAAATTTTAAATAAAAAAAACCTGCAACTTGGGGAAGATGCAGGCTGGTAACTAGAGTACTAGTTAAAATGGAGAATACTTAATGTTGAGCATTCTACTATGTTTTATATTCAATGGAAGTATCATTATGTAACCTTTTTGTAAAATATTACACAGTTAAAAACTCACTATTTCAACAATATTCATCAATATTTACGTCTACATCTAACCGCAGAACATAAAAACCTTAAGATAATGATCAGCTCTTTATTTAACGTAATTTTAATAATGAATAGTTTTTTAGATTATTTTTTATTTTTAAATCAAACAATTAAATCTTATACTTTAGTTAATCTAATATATTTAATTCTTCAGCTAATGAACATTTAGATCTACTCATTTTCAATCTATCAACTCACCCGCTATAAGATACCATTACAATGATTAACCATACTAAATTACAAAAGTTCACTCAAAATTTTATATCAATCATTTATCCCGATGAAATAGCATACTCTTCAATACATTATCTTTTAGAATAAAATGATGTAGCAATGCCGCACTTGCATGTAATCCTACAAGCGAGATAAACAGATTACCAAGCAGTTGATGAATATTACCTAAAAAATCAAAATCTTTGGCTAATGAAAATAACGGAACATTCTGATTAAATAGCTGAAAGCTGTCAGTTAAACTCGATAATGCCAACCAGACAAACAAAGGAACAACAAATAAGCATAGATACAAATGGAAACGAACAGTTTTAAACAATACTTCTTGAATTTTATTTAGTATTTCATTTTTAGGAAGTCTATTACTATAGTAGACGATAAAACCTAAACGTATAAAAAATAATAAAAAAATCGTAATTCCACAAACCACATGAATTTGGCCCTGAACACCAGTATATAACGGATTCCCACTACTTATGTAAGCCGCAATAACGAACAACAAAGTCAACCAATGAATGAAAATGATTGGCTTAGGATAATGACGAACCATTTTATCTACCTTATTATTGTTATCTAATACATCCTAATCATACAATACATTTGACTCTAACGCTCAATCAAGCGGTGTTCTTACTGGCATCAAAATTGGTTAGGGAATAGATGTGATAAGTCCATCGAAGTACAATTATTTGCTTACAAAAGCATCCCTTTTCAATAAGCATGCCGCACTTTTCATTTAATTATTTTGAGTACAAAAAAAAGTAAAATTGAAATATACATCTTGATGAAAGCATTTTATTTTCATAGAAAAGAAGAAAGATTGTTGCCATGCATCAGAAAAAACGCCTCATCCTGTTTTTTGATGGCACTTGGGATGATGCCATCGAGAATACCAATGTTTATCGACTATCGAGCTTGCTTCATGACTATGATGGAGAGATTCACCAGCGTTTTTTCTATAACCCTGGTGTAGGCACTCAACCATTTGAAAAGATTATTGGTGGACTCATAGGTTTAGGGCTTTCTAAAAACTTGTTGGATGGTTATGAATGGCTAATCAAAAGATACTGTGAAGAAGATGAAATCTGGATTTTTGGATTTAGCCGAGGTGCATACACCGCAAGAAGTCTAGCTGGTTTAATTCGTAAATGCGGATTACTACATACTTCCACTAAAAGGCTGTTACACGAGGCTGAAAATTATATCGAAATAAAGAAATTAGCCCAGAGGATACGATAGCGAAAACCTTTAGGCATAAGTACAGTCGTGAGGTTAATATCCACTTTCTTGGAATTTGGGACACAGTGGGTGTACTTGGCATTCCTAGCACGAATCGAACCAACAGGCACCGACTCACATGGCATGATACTGAACTTTCGAAAATTGTACAGCGTGCTTATCATGCGATGGCACTTGATGAAAATCGTGAAGCCTATGACGTAACGCTTTGGACTTTTCCTACTGGCAATAAAAAACCTGAACAAATTGAAGTAGAACAAAGATGGTTTATCGGATCACATGCAAATGTAGGTGGTGGCTATGAGGCAGACCCATTATCAGATATCACACTTGAATGGATGATAAATAAAGCCAAAGCTGCAGGACTGAAAGTTTCTGATTTTCATGCTGAAAATGAAGCTTGGAAAAAATTACCAATAGACTCATACCAACTGTTTTTACATCATACTTATGCTCTTTTAAAAGACTTATTGAATCATGGCAATGGTCGATTTTATAGAAAATATGATACAGATTTTAAAAATGACTTAGCTGTTAATATCACTATCGACGAAAGCGTCTATAAATTATATCGACACGATAATAAATATAGACCTAAAACATTGGATAACGTAATTAAACGACTCAAAAGATATAATTAATATTATGGTTAGATCTAACTCCGCTTCAAAATTATAGAACTTCAACCACAATTTGCTTGAGTAATTATTTGAGTAATCGGATCAACTGTTACAGTTACTCTATCAATGCGATAATCCATTGTTACAGGTTGATTTGGGCTCACTAATCTAACTGTTTTAGCTTTTGTCATTTGTTGAATTTGCTGTTCACTCAACCCTTTTTCCCCAACCAAGCTAGAAGCCTGTTCAGGTAAACAAGCCTGTTGACTCGCTCTGTATAAAGCCCATTCTTCCAATTCAGTACCATTAGGTAGTGTGCAGTAACCCACTTGACCATTGCTCTCATTTTTTACGACCAATTTTCCACCTTGAGCAATACAATACTCACTAGCAGGATTTGCTAATCCAATCTTTGACGCTGCTGATTGATTTTGATTCATAGAGGTACAGGCTGTAATTGGCAATATTAGTAGTAATGAAGTTAATAATCTATTCATATCAATTTGTATTCTAATAAAAAATATTAAGATAACAAACTTCTTTGACTTTGAAAATAGCTCTTATCCATCGCACATTGTTTATAGACACATCATAATTAATAGTAAATAGTGTCGAAAATAATCATAAATATTCAATTTTATACTAAACATCTATATCGAATTTCCATATTCAATATTC
>NZ_JBSYVT010000078.1:0-3837 GCF_054112845.1 Acinetobacter sp. NigerLNRRAM0016 | reverse complement strand
TTGTTATTAAGCTTCAGTCAATTCATTAATATCTAGGATATGAACGCCGTTTGATGTCAGTAGCCAACATGAGAGGGTATGTGCTTCAGTGACTTGAAGTATGAGGCTGTTAAGAGTGTCACTAGATTTTTTGCAGTAAAGGCAATCAGGTTCAGGATTGCTACCATCATCATCAATCAATGGCGTGTCAGCAATTAAGCGGTATGAAGCATACTTAATGATGTCAATATCATCGGCATTGATTGGCTCTTTTGAGCTTAGGCGTACTTGCTCTAAACTGAATGCTTCAGGTTCAATCCATTTAACCTTACTGGTGTTTTCAATCTGGTAACTTAACTGAGTGCCGTCAGCAAAAAACACGACAAATTGACCATCTTCAATGTGCTGTACTTTAAAATTGCATGGTATGGTGAATGTGTTGTTCATATCTATGCTCCGACTACTTATAGGCGTTGAGCCTAAGTTGATTAATCGTTTAAAACAGATTCGATAAAAGAGAGTATTTCAGCTTTAAGAGATGCTGAAATGGTTGCAGTATTTAACTGGCTTAAATACATATCAGCTTTGTCTTTTATTTCTTTTGACGTTGCGGTTTTACGAATTAAAACTAATGTATTCCACATATTAAAAGCCCTTTAGGATAGTGATTAAATCTATATTCATTATACAAAGCGCAATAGCTGTTTAATTTTTCTTAAAATTTAAAAATTCAAAAACTTTTTAATCAATTAAAAAACATCGAATGCGTTTTAAAAAATGCCCAAAAGAAAAGGGATAAGGTTTTACGCTTATCCCTGTTTGGGTTTTAGATATGACAATCAACAATCGTGATTATATAGTCGCTTGGAAAGCTCTTGAGCAAGGCTTGGTTTTTGTTTTCCCAATCTTCTTCCTTGCGAATATCCTGTCCAAACATGCCACACTCTGAACCTGTCCAGTCGCCTATTTCATCACCACTGGTCGCATCTAAGAAACAGTATGTACCGAATGGGTTTGCTGATTTTTTAGCTAGGAATTCTTCACGGCTCACCAAAAATTCATCAAATTCATGTCCGAATATGCAAAACAAGTTATCCGTATCATTGGCTTTCATTAATAAGATTGCATCTTGGTTGTGATAGAAATTACGCTTATCGTTCACTGATCCGATTGATTCATCAGACCAAACATCAGCCCATGACCGCCAAGTACGTGAAGCATCACCGATACACTTCTCAAAATAGTCATAAACACGGTTAGCTTCGGTTTTTAAGCGGTTGATTTCGGTTTCAAAATCTAGCTCACCAATCGGACAGCTATCCACTTTTCGTCCATCAAGACGCAACAGCATGTTTTTCCAACGTCCTCCGATTTCATACCAATCGTATTTCGGATTCGGGTTGGTGGTGGTGAAGTAATCGACCACTTTACCGTCAGCATCAAGCTCTATCCATTCTGTCCAACTTTCATCAGGTTTTTCACCTGTCAAAACAGTCGGCGTAACTTTTTCGTTATACCAGTTAATGAACTGTTGAAGCTCAAACACTTCAGTACATGGCACATCTTTTTGATGCCATTGAATGAACATGCCTAAATCACGAATGCGACTTGAGTACGTACCATCATCGTTTTTGACCTGTACCACTGATAAATGCTTACCGCCGTTCGGGAAGTCAGCAAAAATATCACCTTTGTTGTTTTTGATGGCATCAAGCTCTAAGTCTGTTGCATCACGCACGAAACGAGGGTCGTCAAGAAACGCATAGCGTTCTTCACCATCATCTAAGATAGGCTTTGAGTTTTTCATCAAAGTGATTTCTGTCGATTCGTATTGGTCTTTAATTTCGTCCAATGATGATTCTGAAATGCAATATTTGTTTTTAATGCCTGAGCATTCAAATTCGTAAAATGGTTCTAGGGCATCTACAACATCACCATCAGGGGTGGTAACTACTGCAACTGTGAAATGTGACATTTTAAAATCTCCAAGTTTTGAGCCGTGTGCTCTACATCTGAGATTCCATAATAGCTATTAAGTGGCGTTTATAACTTTTTCTTAAAATATAAATGAAGCTGAATATAACAACGGTAGTGATTCAGCAATGAAAATATTTTAATCAATTAAAATCACCGTATACGTTGAATAAAAGTAATATCAATTATTTCTATTTAATGAAATAAAATAAGGCTCACATATTAAAATAACCTGATTACATAGATCTATATCAAAAAAAGCAATTTAGTTCATTAAGCTGATAACTTAAAGTCATAAGGAATCCTATATTTAGGGTTTATAATTTATATGTTAAAGAAAATAAATAAAAGATGGCAATAATTAATAGTTGCCATCTTTTTGAGTTCTAGTTAATGATTAAATATATTCTTCAACCGTACTGGTCATAAGTTTTTTCATCTTGTAAGGTTTGTAATGAGGAACATAACAAGGCTTGCAAACTGATTCATAGGTTTTGGTATCAGAATGATAATAAAAACGATCCAGTGGTTCATAACCGTTGCAATGATGGCAATAACGCTCAAAACCCAATGAAGTGAAGATCATCTTCTCCATAAATGCTTGTTTTTTATGTTTTGCTTTAAGTGTGGGTGAGTTTTTGACTTCACAAGAACAGATGTAATCTTGGTAATTATCTAACTCTGGTGATTCTTGGTATATACAAACAAACCGACTTAAGACATTCGGATCAAAAATATTCCATTGCTGGTCATGTTCTGAAAATAGGAAATATCCATCTGCACCTGATGGCATTTCTTTACTGTATTTCGAGTAATGGATAACATGTTTTTCCGTTGGCTCAAAGTCATTCAGGAACATTCTCAAGGTATTGATGTTCGGGAATTGGACTTTCATTAACTGTGCTTGAGTCACCAGATTGGATCTTGATTCGTAGTTCACCAGAACCATAATTTTACGGCTTTTGTCGATTCTGCCGATGATGTAATTATAGATATGATCAGACATTGTATTTTCTCCTATTCCATAGAGATCCATGTTAAGAACATGGATCATTCCCAAAAAATGCAATGAGATCGTTGCTCTGGTAGCTAAACTGCAATTCGATGTAGTCCATTTTCAGTGTGCTATCTAAGTACGGTGTAATGTCGAGTTGCACGAATGAATCAATAAATTCACTTTCTGCGCCATACGCATCTATTGAGCCTTTGAACAGCTCCAGTACATTGCATGTTACATAGTCGCCAATTTCTGATTTATGTGTCTTACATGATGGTAGGAGTGCCAAGTCATTCAGGATCACTTGAACATGAGTGCCATCATATGAGCCTTGATATAGGCTGTAATGTTTTTCAGGATTCAAGATACATTCAAGAACTAAATCAAAGTTGTTGCTGTAAGAGTTACGCATAGCGACATATACACTTTCTGCTACTGGCTTTTCGACTTTGGTGAGAGTGATTGAGTCTGAATACTCATGAGCGAACAAAATAGGGTCGTCTTCGTCTTGTTCTTCATCTGGCTCAATGTCCATTAACGCCAAGCGTCTATCTTTGGTTTCTTGGTCGAGAATTTCCCAACCATCGATAGATAAAGTACCGCCGTCAGCAAGTTGAATGAGAACAGGGGTTTCTTTGTCCTGATCTGAATTGTCCAGAATGGTGAAGATCCCTAGTAATCGAACCCATGAAGTGATTAACTGGCAAATGGGTAGGTTTTCATTAATTTCATGGCGATTCTTGCAAGACTCGCTAAACATCGCCAGATTTTCAGGGTGATTAATATCAATATAGACATTGTGCAAAACAGCATCAGCACTGGTGTTGTTTGGTGCTTCGTAGCTCAATTCAATCAATAAGTTTTTTTTAGACATGATCAATATTCCT
>NZ_JBSYVT010000077.1:0-4031 GCF_054112845.1 Acinetobacter sp. NigerLNRRAM0016 | reverse complement strand
ACAAAAAGCATCACTGCATTAAACAGAGCCGCTAAAATTTCGAATCGCTGATAGCCAAAAGTTCTTTTATCATCTGCGGCTTTTTTACCAATTTTGATAGCGGCAAGAGCAATAGCTAAAGCGGCTACATCAGTAAACATATGAGCTGCATCAGATAACAAAGCCAAACTTTGGGTAATAAAAGCAGCGACAACTTCTACTATTAAAAAAGTAGTCGTTAAACCTAAGGCAACCATTAACTTCTTACTATTTTCTTCAGTAACAACCGCATGGCTATGATCATGATGTTCTGACATAAAATATTTTCCTTATTCTATTTATGATGAGCAGAGATATTGGATAACAGCCAATATCTCTGCTGTAAATCGACTAATCTATTGGATTAAGAAACTTTCTTTTCATTCATCCAGCGGTACAGTACGGGCAATAAAACCAATGTAAGCAGGGTAGAGGAGATAATTCCTCCAATAACCACTGTTGCTAAAGGTCTCTGTACTTCTGCCCCAGTTCCGGTTGCCAAAGCCATCGGGACAAACCCAAGGGACGCCACACAAGCGGTCATCAGCACAGGTCTAAGACGCAAAATTGCACCCTGCCACGTTGCATAATAAAGGTCATATTGTTGTCGCAACTCTTTGATAAAGGTAAGCATGACTAAGCCATTCAGTACAGCCACCCCCGATAGTGCAATGAAGCCAACCCCTGCTGACATGGATAATGGAATGTCACGCAACCACAACGCGATTAAGCCTCCACATAAGGCAAACGGTACACCACTAAAGACCAGTAAGCTTTCTTTGATATTATGGAATACAGCCATCAATAAAATAAAGATCGTCAACAATGCGAGCGGAACCACCAATTGCATACGCGCTTTTGCAGACATCAGATTTTGAAATTGACCGCCATAATCTATCCAATAACCGCTTGGTAATTCCTGTTTGGATAACGTGCTCTGAAGCTCTGTTACGAATGAGCCTAAATCACGTCCTTCTACATTTGCAGTAATAACCACTCGACGTTTACCATTTTCACGGCTGACCTGATTAATACCCAGGATATTTTCAACGCGTGCCACATCTTGCAGTTGGACTAAACCACCATTCGGCAATTGAATAGGAAGTACCGCTAACTGTTCAGGACTACGCTGGGATTCATCTAGACGGATGACAAAATCAAAACGCTTGTCTCCCTGTAAAATTGTTCCAACATTCTGGCCACCGACACTTGTAGCTACCAGATCCTGAATTGCTCTTACCGACAAGCCATATTGTGCAGCTCTGGACTTATCCACCTCTACATTCAACAAGGGTAAGCCACTGGTCTGTTCTACATTAACGGCTGTCGCGCCTGAAATTGAGTTAATTTTTTGAGAAATCTTATTCGCTTCGCGATTCAGAATCTCCATATCATCGCCAAATAACTTGACCCCCACATCACTTCGCACCCCTGAAATTAACTCGTTAAAACGCAGTTCAATGGGTTGCGAGAACTCACTGTTATTTCCCGGCAATGTCGCTAAGAAAGTAATCATTCTTTGGCGAAGCTCATCAATCGTTTGTTTTGGATCAGGCCATTCATCATGAGGTTTTAACAGTACAACGCCATCTGAAATGTTGGGTGGCATCACATCTGTGGCTACTTCTGCTGTACCGGTACGGGCAAAGATCGCTTTAACTTCAGGAAATTCTTTCAACAGTAACTTTTCAGTGTTTTCCTGTATTCGTAATGATTGCTCTAAACCTGTACTTGGAGAACGCATTTGCTGAACAGCAAAATCACCTTCACTCAGTTGAGGTGCAAATTCACTGCCTGTTTGAGTGACTAACACACCCGTAAGCACTAAAATACAGACAGCCACAATAGTCACAAATAAACGCAGTTCATAGGCCTTGTCTAACAGCACTTCATATTTGGTTTTAAGCCAATGCATCCAGCGACTTTCGGTTTCCTTAACTTCTCCAGTGACAAAGAGTGCAACTGCGGCCGGCACAAAAGTGACCGATAAAATCATGGCACCAATTAAGGCCAGTACTACAGTCATTGCCATAGGATGGAAAAGTTTGGCTTCTACACCGGTTAAGGTAAAGATGGGCAGATAAACCACCAAAATAATCAACTGTCCAAAAATGAGAGGGCGACGTGCCTGTTTCGCAGCCAAGAAGACTTCTCTAAATCTTTCAGAACGGCTCAGCAAACCACCTTTCAGCTTCTGAGCTTCGGCTAGCCGCCGGATACAGTTTTCTACAATAACCACTGCACCATCAATAATGATACCGAAGTCCAATGCCCCCAAACTCATCAGATTCGCACTGATTTTCTGTTCTGCCATTCCCGTCAAGGTAAACAGCATTGAGAGTGGAATAACGCAAGCCGTGATCAGCGCAGCACGGAAATTACCTAGAAAGAGAAATAAAATAACAATGACGAGGATTGCACCCTCAATCAAATTTTTCTGAACGGTTTTGATCGCCCGATCAACCAAATGCGTACGGTCATACACAGTCTCAATCACCACACCTTTAGGTAGCGATTGCTGGATCGATTGCACCTTTTCATCAATGGCTTGAGCAACGGTACGGCTATTTTCTCCCATCATCATCATGGCAATACCCAATACAGTTTCTTCACCATTATAGGTTGCAGCCCCTGTTCTCAAGTCATGACCAATTGAGACATTGGCGACATCTGCCACCCGAATCGGATAGCCGTTTTTATTGGCAATACTGATGTTCTGGATATCTTCAATCGTGTTTAAAGTGCCGGGAACACGAACCGTTAGCTGTTGTCCATTTTTCTCAATATAGCCAGCACCACGGTTTTCATTATTCTCTGTTAAGGCAGTTTGTAAATCAGACAAAGGAATTTGCAATTGTTGCAATCGGTTCAGATCCGGGGCAACCACATAGGTTTTATTAAAGCCACCAATGCTGTTGATCTCCGCAACGCCTTTTACGCGCTGTAATTGTGGCCTTACAATCCAATCCTGAATTTCACGTAAATCCATAGCCGAATAAGCGGTCCCATCCGGTTTTTTAGCATTTGGTTCGGCTTTAATCACCCATTGATAGATTTCACCTAAACCTGTCGAAATAGGTGACATGTTAGGTTGCACATCTTCAGGCATTTCTCCCATTGCTTCTTGCAAGCGCTGGTTGATGAGCTGTCTGGCCCAGTAAATATCCGTGCCATCTTCAAAAATGATGGTCACTTGCGATAAGCCGTAGCGTGAAATAGAACGGGTTTGTTCCATTTTCGGCATGCCTGACATGGCATTCTCGATTGGATATGTAATCCGCTGTTCCATTTCTAAAGCCGTAAAACCATTGGCTGAAGTGTTAATCTGCACCTGAGTATTGGTAATATCTGGTACAGCATCAATCGGCAGCTTTTGATAGCTGTAAATGCCTACGCCAATCCAGGCCACAATAAACAGCATGACCCAGATGGCATTATGAATTGAAAACTGGATCAGTCGATCAAACAGTCCTTCAGGCTTTATTGACTCATTATTAGATATTTGAGAATTTTCAGTGCCCATGTGAAGCCTCTCCTTTTTCCATTTCAGATTTCAGTAAGAAACTACCTTGAGCGGCATATTTTTGTCCCTGATTAAGCCCATTTACCACTTCAATCCACTGGCTCTCCCCAGATGACTGACCTAATTTCACCGGCTGCGGACTGAATTCAACTTTCTGTCCATGTTGAGTGGCGACAAAAACCACATCCTTTCCATCGATATTCTGAACTGCTGACTTAAGCACCCGTAATGCGGTACTTTCACTCTGTTGTTGCAGCAGTACGTTTACCATCAAGTTTGGACGTAATTCGGTTGCATTCGATTCAACTTTTGCTCGAACCTGAAGACGACCCGTTTGAGTATCCGCTTCAGTATTTAAAGTCTGGATAACTGCCTGATAGACCTTTTCAGTTTGCAAGGATTTAAATTCGATCTTTTGATTCGGGGCTAAACCCATAATTTCAGAATTTGGAACAATAAA
The DNA here is from genome assembly GCF_054112845.1 of Acinetobacter sp. NigerLNRRAM0016. NCBI lineage: Bacteria > Pseudomonadati > Pseudomonadota > Gammaproteobacteria > Moraxellales > Moraxellaceae > Acinetobacter > Acinetobacter sp. NigerLNRRAM0016. The sequence goes on along the minus strand of NZ_JBSYVT010000077.1, from coordinate 30 downwards.
CTCAAGCCAGAGCTGATCTAACCGGTCTAT
>NZ_JBSYVT010000076.1:0-4198 GCF_054112845.1 Acinetobacter sp. NigerLNRRAM0016 | reverse complement strand
CTAAGAAAAGGTGATGTTCTGGTTGTTTGGAAACTTGATCGTCTTGCCCGTTCATTAAAAGATTTAGTCGAGATTATTACTGACTTAAATCAGCGTGAGATAGGCTTTAAATCGCTTACAGAGGCTATTGATACCACCTCTGCTACTGGCAGGCTAGTGTTCCATATTTTTGGAGCATTAGCTGAATTTGAGCATAGTTTAATTCGTGAACGTACCATAGCAGGTTTGGATGCAGCGAGAGCAAGAGGACGCAAAGGTGGACGCAAACCATCCATGTCTGAAAAAGATATTAAAAAGGCCCAAGCTATGTTACGAGATCCTCAGATTACTAAAACTGAGGTAGCTAAACATTTTGGTGTGAGCCGAGTAACGCTGAATAATTCACTGAATAAATCTTAGAATTGTTCTTAGTTGCTATCTAACAAGAATTTCATATATTGGGGATGTATTTTCTTAATATCTATTCCTAACCCTTGGAATAGTAAACTAATTGCATCTTCCTTTTCTTTTTGTAGCCTATTATTAAAATCTATTAAATTTTTGGAATCAGCATCACTATAACAATGCTGATAGCCTGAAACTATCTGCTCCATCCTAGTTATAGTTTTACTAAAGTTTAGCTTCATTTTAATATTACTATTGATATTCGTTAGATGACTTAGACTATCTCTAACATTTTCAATGATATGAGGTGGAATATACCAGTCATATTTTGAATTCTCATATCGTAAGTCTAATCCTAAAAAATTTACTGTTTCCTTTTCAGAAATAATCTGTGTTTTTGACTTTTCATCAATTTCAGGAAGTGTTAAACCTAAGTTACTCAATTCTTGGAAAACTAATTCAAATACCTCTTTACACTGCTGTTCGGAATCAAGAAAAAATATCAGATCATCCGCATAACGGACATGTTTATATTTTTGCTTAATAAGCCAATTATCAAAATCATTTAAGTAAAATGATGCTAGTAAAGGTGATAAAGGCATCCCTTGTCTGACACCTTTCCCAATCTTAGACTCAATTAGCTTTTTATGCGTCTTTGCATATTCATGAGGAATACTTGGATCGCAGCAAATTATGGATTCAAACAAATAGAGTATGTCAGTTGGTATATTTTCTCGTATTTCCTTTAACAAAGTTGCCCGAACTAAATTATCAAAAAACGATGCAATATCTGTTTTTAAAACAAAGGGCTTTGTATTTCTTAAATCTTTTGCCTTTTGTCTTGCTCGAAATATACCTACACCTGAAACAGAAAAATCGTTAGATTTAAGTATAGCTAACTCATGTTTTAAGTTCTGGCCAATGTAATCAATTAAAATCATCTGCACTAGACGATCTCTAACCGTTGGTATGCAAATTAAACGTGGCTTTTTACTAGGATTCTTTTTATTCTCAATAATTACAGGATACAGTTTTTGAAATCTGTAGCTTTGAGTTTCAATTAATTTTATTAAAGACTCTAATTGAACATTTAAATTATTCTCAAATTCTTTAATTGAAACATAGTTGGTATGATATTTTTTATCATAATTTTTAATATTTTTTTGTTTGAAAATTTTAAATTTTTCATCAAAATTTTCTTGAATAAAGTCTTTAAATAACATGATTACACATCTCTTTCTTCTCCATTGCGTCCTTGTAAAGCTATCTCGCAACGGTTAAAAAGGGACACATCCATTCAAATGGTAATAGCTCATCTCATCGGTGATAAGACTAGCCAGTCCATCCTCATGGTTCTGTTCTGATGCACATTTCTGTGTTGTCGAGCGAACCAATGGTTTACAACAGTGTGAGCAATTTATTGCCATCTTTTTTCTTGAAATGCTGCTATCAGTATAACATAAAACAACATCGAGAATCAACACGAAAGACTCCACAATTATCAACATAACCACCTGATTTTCCTGATAATTTCTTGACGAAAATATCAAAACCAACTGAAACAACCACTTGACAATATAGAGAATATCGGTTCTCCAAACCGCCCGTAGCCCCACGCCCACCGTCTTGAAAAAGCCAAGTACCCCCCAAGTAATGATAGCAAGGGGACTGTTACATCCATTCAAATGGTAATAGCTCTTCTCATCGGTGATAAGACTAGCCAGTCCATCCTCATGGTTCTGTTCTGATGCACATTTCTGTGTTGTCGAGCGAACCAATGGTTTACAACAGTGTGAGCAATAGTGGGGTTTTAACCGACCATTTAGATATTTGAAATATATAAGAGTATTTTTATATCAGCAACATACAATAAACAAGGAACTGTAATAAATAGTAAAAAAAGCCATTTAAATAAATCTAAATGGCTTTATACATTTTAAATATCCAACTTTGGCAAATTCTTCACAATTTTCATTGTTTCCAAACTTACTGTGATGACCCGTAAAAACAACTCTAATGGATATTTAGCATCACCCATTGTTTCAATCGCCCAATCATTCGCATCGTTCACAATGCCACTGTCTTTGTGCGTAGAAACGCCTTGACGATCCATAACCCATTCAAGTGCTGACTTTCCATTTACAATATAATCATAAGCTTCTAGAGGTATTTCACGAATAGTAATGGAACTATTGTAAATTACCGTATCTTTAATTTTTTCTTTCCCGTTTTTAGCAAAAGTCATATTAGTTACATAGAAATCTTTATCTTCTAATTGTTTTAATGACTTACCACCTAAATCCAATTTTGCTTTGTAAGGCTCTACAGTTTCATAGTTTAGATGCCAATGTGCTAAGGCACGTCCTGCTTTAGAGAAAGACCAAAAATCTTCAGTTTTTTTCACGCATGGGATACGTGGTAACTCTTTAGTCAAGTTGTCTGCATAACGAGTACGATAATCTTCACTGTGCAATAAGCCATACACATAGTAAAAAATATCTTCTTTGCTAATTTTTTCGGTTGGATAAGCATCTTGGAAATGTTTTAAACCTTCATCACTAATCGCATTTTTACGAGTGTATTTACTATCGACTGTTTTAGCGTGCTCATTTATAAGCGGATCAATCGAGTAATCGAATAGATTACTATCAGTTGATTTTTCTTCATACAAATATAAAGGTAGTGATTGTGTATCACCAATAAAATGCAGGTCAGGAATGTTATTTGTAATAAATAATCCTTGATTTCCTGATATACAAATTACAATGTTATCACCCTCAAAAAATTCTTTAATTGAGTAAAAGCTATGATTAAAGACCGTAGAAGCATAATGATATTGCTTCATAAATGGTCGATATGAGTTTATTTTGAAATCACTATCATTATAACTCTGCTCTAAGAATCTTTTAAAAGGAGATTTCCAAGAGCGACCACCCCAACTTGTAATTGATAAATCTTTGTGTACAAAATCCATCATATTAGGGTACTTGTCTGGGGTTAATCCGGTGCAAGCCTTTTTATATCGGGTAACTTCTTTATTAAAAAATGCTAAAGCTTTTTTAGTTCTATTTTTTAATTTTAATAAAGAAAAGTCATAGTTCCACGCATCCCTATTTGTGATAACTCCTAGTGATATTTTTTCAAAGATGGAAGTATTACTTTTATCATGAATTTTTATAAAATCTTCGAAGGAGTCATCTCTTTGATTGAGCCAATCATTGTGAGTATCAGGTTTTATATTTTCCCATAACTTTAATGAGTTAATGCCTGAAATGCTATGTAAATCAGAAAGTTTCTCTAACTTTTCTTTTTTACTTAAATAATCACCAATATCATAATAATGTATCTGACCTTGTATTTCTGTTTTTTGATTTTTTACTAAAATTGCAATCGCTACAGGAGTTCTAATATCAAATATATTACCTGCTTCTTTTTTTGCAATATCACCTGTAGTTCTTGAATTACCACGTAAGTTTATAATATATAAAGAACTAAATTCTTCGATCAAACATTTTCTAATTCCATCTGCTGCATTCGAGCTTAAATATCCTGAATTAGTAATAAATCCAACTACTCCTTGATCTTCAATTCGATCACTAGCCCATCTAATTGCTCGAATATAAGAGTCAAGAGAACTTCGTTTTCCTAAAAGGTTTGCTGAACTCAATGTATATGTTTCATATATTCTTTTATCAAGATATTCATATTTTACATTTTGATTATTTTCATTTTGAGAACTTTGTCCTGCGGAATACGGAGGATTCCCAATAATTACTTTAATATCAAGGTCCTTTTGGCGTTTACGTCTTACACT
>NZ_JBSYVT010000075.1:0-4550 GCF_054112845.1 Acinetobacter sp. NigerLNRRAM0016 | reverse complement strand
CGTTTTTAACAAAAAAAATTTATAAATCAGAATTTTATAACACTAAATAATCCAAAGTACATGAGTAAGTCATGACCACTCCTGCGATGTGTGTAGCACTCTGAGTATCCGTATTATATCAGTGATGTCATATACAACCACATAATGCGGATGTATCACTAACTCCCTAGTATCTTTCTGTCTGCCTGTGCGCCCCATCAGTCGATTATCAACAAGTAAATCTGTCTTTTCTTCAATTAAATCATCAATTTCAATAGCTGCTATAGGGTTGCGTTCTTCAAGATAATCATAGATATTTCTACGATCTTGGCGAGCTGTTTCAGTCCACTCAATCTTCATTCTTCGCTGCCAGTTTCGCCAATGTTGCAGCACGTCTAGCGGCAAACTCTGCCTTTACGTCCTCATGTGGAATCAACTTGCCTGCATTGGCTTCATTTAAGCCGATCTGTACCTGCTGCTTGAACCATTTGTCATAGTCTGCGGCTTCCTGTTGCTTCTTAACAAAGTCACGCATGAAGTCACGGATTAGCTGCGCCCCCGACCGATCAACAGTCTTAGCAAGGCTTGAAAATTCTTGCTTTAGGTCATGGTCTACCCGAAAGGTAAAAGTCGCTTCTGTCATGTTTTTCACTCCAATGTGTTACATTTGAATGCTATTGTAACACATTAAAAAGTTAGGTCATTGTCTTTTTTCGGCTTAGGCTGTTCTTGGTCATAACGTGGTTTAAATGATGGCTGTCGCTCATTCTCAAGTAAAATTTTCCGTTTATTAACAGCCTGTTGCATCTGCTCATAGTAAGGCATCAACTGCGGTAAAATATCAGCAAGTGCCTGTCTGTCTTTATCCAGGATACGGCTCACTTGCTCAATTTTTTTCAAGTCACGCTCGCGGGCTATTTTATCGCTGATCTGTTCGTATTTTTCCTTTGAACACCTTGCATACTCTTGCATATCGTTTCTTGCCCATGCTTGCGCCTGCAAACGTGTGTAGGTTGATAGCTCCCAACCAACACTGTCACTAACATGGTCATACTCAGCATCTTTCACATAGCCGTATTTTGATAGATAGCGTTCATACGCCTGTTTCTGCTTCTCTCTATCCTCTTCTTTGCGTTTGGCTTCCTGTTGTCGCTCTCGCTCTTTCTGCTGCTGTGCCTGCATTTCCTCTCTAATTTCAGCATGATAGACAGCAAGGCTCGACTGGTCTGTCTCGTACTGTTTGAGCATGTCATCAAAGCTAAATAGTTCAGAGCTAAACCATCCTTTTTTAATCTTGATCGGAGGAGGTAGAGGCTCACCAATTTCACGCAAGAGCACCTCAGCCTCTTTCCCCTCCCTAATTAACCTATCAAGCTGCAAGCGGTCGATATTGTCTTGCAAAGCCTTGTAAAATCTATGCTCTGCTCGCTTCTCATCCGTTTTTACTTCAATCAAATACACATCTATAAGCGTTTGGCGGTGTTGTTGGTGGTCGTATAGTGCCTGTTGTGCGGTGGCATAGACTGCGGGGGCTTGGTCTACGGCATCCTCCAGCTGCTGCTGTTGCTGCTGTTCAAGTGTCAATTGCTCTACTCTGTTGCTCGTCTCAATGATAGACATATCAAGCCTTTCAGCTTTTTTATTGCGCTTTTTGATTTCATCATTACGCTTGACGATCTCCAGTTCCTCCCCCCTGCGCTTGGCGTGGGTGGCTTCAAGTCCCTCCTTGAATGTCGGCTCGATGTCTAGTCCACGATCCTTATGACTGCGGTGATCAACTCTCACCTCAAGCCCTGCTCGCTCTAGGTGGACGTTCGTCAGATCCGCCACTTTTTCCCTGATTTTTTTCAGCGTTGAGTTCTGATCTAGCTCCCTTACTTTTGCCCCTAGCCCTTTTGCGGTGGCGGTTCGAGTGGTCATTAGTATGTGGGCATGGAAGTTTCTTTCATCACTTCCGCCATGAGTGTGGGGGGCGTGGATCGCCACGTCCACCGGCACCCCATAGGCTTTAACTAAGGACTGGCATAGCTCTGTAACAAGTGCCTGACGCTGTGCCTTATCCAGTTCATGCGGCAATGCCACCTCTACTTCTTTCGCTAGTCGTGCCTCCTGTTTGATTGAACCGTCTTTTTTTAACTCCGATTGCTCTACCTGATTCCATAAAGTTTGACGATCCAAAAGGTCAGGACTTGCCCCAACTGGGGCAAAAATTTGCTTGTATTCGATGCCAGTTTTTCGGGTGTAGTCCTGCGTTTTTCCGTATGTGTCACACTCCAGTTTTTCGCCTGCTCGGTATGCTGCACACGCCACAATCGAGCGACCATCTGACCTCGAAATTGGTTGGATTGAACAGTGGTAAATTGCCATTGGCTCACCTTTCTATTAACAGCCGCCCCCCTTTGGGGCGGTTGGGGTGTCGGGGTTTCCCTGACCGTACTTGCAAAATTTGGCGTAGCAAAAATTTTGCGTAAGTGCGCCCTTTGGGAACTCTGCGAGGCTAAAAGCAAAAGCAAGAGCGATAAGGCTTTGAGCTGTTTTTTGGATTTTGCTCGCTACGCTCGATTTTTGGATATAAGTCGAGTTTTTGAAGTAGAACACTTTTCACGCTACTGAAGGGGTACACTTCGGAAAATAGGTTTATATAAAGGTGTCCGAAATGGTTAAAAAAACGGCTATGGAATTGGGTCAGATGCTCTCTGAAGAAAAGGAAAAATTGAAGCAACAACAAAAGGCAAGAGATGATCTAGCTCAAGCGGTTATCAAAGGTCGAGAGCAAAAACAGGCAAGGTCAGACGATGCAAAACGCAAGATCCTTATGGGTGCATATTTATTGAAGAAACATGACAATGACATCAAAAAATTGTTAGACCAAAATCCTGATTTTATGAGGTACATTAGAGAAAATGATAAGCACCTATTTTCATAGATATTAGTAGTTGTAAAAAACCCTCATAAATCGAGGGTTTCTTTTTTATCTGCATTACTTTTTGAATCAATGTACTTTTTTAGCTTGCTGTTTTTCACCGCATATAGTCGCTTGTATTCTTTCTCAATAAGAGCTGTCAAAATGGCTTTTTGGCTCTCCCCTGCTGCCCCAACAATGTCCGCAAGCATATCCGAAACACTCTTATCTATAAACACCTCTAGACGTTGACTATCAAGGCTTTTACGTTTTTCACGATATGCCTTTTGTCTTTCTGCGTTAGATTTTGGCGGCTCTTTTAGCATGTCCTGCGTCTTTTTGTCGTTCGGGTCTTTCATGTCTTTAACTCCCATATATTATATCACAGTTACAGGATAACATTATTTATAGTTACAGGATAACTTTTTATAAAATTTATTTGTAAAAATTTATGTTACCCTGTAACTATTTTAAAATTACAGGATAACTATTTAATATTACCCTGTAACAATAGTTATCCTGTAACGTTTAATTCATTACCCTGTAACATATTTTTCGTTACCCTGTAACACCAAAACATAAAAATAACATCATCAAAGTTACCCTGTAACAAAAATAACTAGGTTAAAAAATAATCAAATATTGATATTTTGCGTTGTTCCAGAAGTTATCAACAGCCTAGATCGCTACAGGAAGCGATTACAGCCGCTTTTATAGCTGTGACGTAGGGTACATAAGCCACACTTAAAACAAAGGGGTTAGCGGTGAAATGGTGATGTTTTAGCGGTATTTTTGGGGGGTGATTGAGGCGTTTTGTTTTGAAAAATTTTTCGGCTCTCAGGCTGCTTACATTTTAACCAATTCAGTGAAAAGTTCTTTTTCAGCAAAGTTCTGTTTATCACGATAGCCTAAGCTGCGTGGAACATTGTAAACAATTGACCAAATTGACAGAAATTTAATACATTTTTTTTGAAAAGTTTTCTTTAACAAAAATTTTAAATTGTTGATTTATATATAAATATACATTTATCTCAATAATTAATCTATATTTTACAATGATTTATCTATACTCAATTGTTTAATTATTCTTAATAATATTTACCCCATATCAATATTTTATATATAAAATCAATTATTTATCTATATAAGAGATTAAAATTCCAGAGAGAGAGAGCAGAGCGAGGGCGAATACTCACCCTAAAGCAATTTTTAAAAATCGCTCCAGAAGTATCACCCTGAAAGTATTCCGTCGGTCGGTCGCTTTCGCTTCGGGCATGGCATCACTGTATCAAGCTGCCACTGTTATGATTACGATTGATAGCACCGCCTGAACACGCTCATAACCGCCAATTAAATGACTACTCATTGCGTCCGCTACTCTGTTCAGTTCCCCTAGTAATAGCGTTTTTCCGATGTGTGCTAGCGTCGCTGTACCTCATCACCCACACATGGACAGGTCACGATGTTTTACAGATCGGCTCTTAATTTTGAGGTCTGTGCTTGACAATGAAGCGGAAAACCTTAGAATTTAAGACAGGTACATTAGCCCCTGTGGTGAAATTATTAACGGTCGCCAAACCTTAATACTTTCGATTGCCGATGTGGTTGCATCGAAAATCTGTACCGATGAACATACGAAAAGCCGCTTGTTTTTGCAAGCGGCTTTTGT
>NZ_JBSYVT010000074.1:0-5489 GCF_054112845.1 Acinetobacter sp. NigerLNRRAM0016 | reverse complement strand
ATTTATTTATGTTAGGGAGTAAGTCGTTTTGTTTGAACTTTTTTATAGTTTTATCTAGTTCTTGAATTGATAAATTTCCCCAGCATTTGCATTCATATACAGCTAGCTTTTTAGGGGATTTTACAAAATTGGCACAAATATCAAGTCCACCCTGATAGTGTCCATTTCCTTTAATACGATGAGCATTTATTAATTCTTTGTCTTTATGAAGTAGCCATTCGCAATATTGCTCAAATTGTTCACTAGTTAGTTGTAGAAAAGGTAAGACTGTGGCATCGAATGGAATATAATTTTTCATAAATTTTTTTCAAGACAATTTATATATTGTTTTGGTCAAATAAGGATGATTAAAGTCAATATTTTTAGGGAATTAGCTTAACTAAATGTAAATATTGCTTATTTAATACTCTGAGTTTCTGAATTCTAGCATTTAATCATCTTGAATTTGCTTGATAATTAAAAATTATCTTGGCACTCTCTGTCATTTGTAGAAATTAGTAGTTTTTTGGTATGGCTAATTATAAATTCTTAGATTTGTTTGCAGGAGCTGGTGGGCTTTCTGAGGGTTTTATAAAGGCCGGTTTTGATCCAGTTGCTCATGTAGAAGCTGATACAGCTGCATGTGCTACTTTAAGAACACGTCAAACTTTTCATTGGTTAAAGAAAAATAATCAGCTTCAAACTTACATTAAATATCTAGAAGGAAAAATTAGCCGAGAAGAGTTGTGGGCATCTGTACCCAGAGATGTGCTTGATGCTGTAATTAATGAATTTATTGGCCCTGAAAGGTTAAGTGCGATATTTGATAAAGTCGATCAATATCTCAATGGAAGTAAGTTAGATCTAGTGGTTGGTGGGCCACCATGCCAAGCTTACTCAATTATTGGTCGAGCGCGTGGAAATACAAAAGATGACCCCCGCAATCACTTGTATATTTACTATGCCAAATTCTTGGAAAGATATAAGCCTAGATATTTCGTTTTTGAAAATGTTCTTGGACTACTTTCAGCAAAAGATAAAAATGGTAATTCATATTTTGAAAAGGTAACTGCACTTTTTAATTCAATTGGATATGCAGTTGAATATAAAATTCTAACGGCAACTGATTATGGAATACTACAAAATAGAAAGCGGATTATTTTAGTTGGGAAGAAAGGGATCAAAAGTAAAAACTTTTATCCAAATTTACCAATATGGCATTCGGATGCTACTGTATGGAATTTGCTTGAAAATCTTCCGAAAATTAAAGCAGGTGAAGGTTCTCATTTACCATGTTGTGTTACAAAAGAAGCCCACCCGTGGTTAGAACAAGCAAATATTAGAACAGATCTACCTGTGACTTGGCATCAGGCTCGACCAAATACACAGCAAGATCTAGAAATTTATCGTATAGCTGTAGATATTTGGAATCGTCATAAAAAACGATTAAATTATAATGATTTGCCAGAGCGATTAAAAAGTCATAAGGTGAGTGAGTCCTTTACTGATCGTTTTAAAGTTGTTTCTGGTGATCTAGCTGCAGCACATACTGTGGTCGCACATATAGCAAAAGATGGGCACCATTATATTCATCCTGATATTGAACAAAATCGATCATTAACTCCTAGAGAGGCTGCAAGATTACAAACTTTTCCAGATGACTATTTTTTTGAAAGTCAGTCTGGTAAACCAAGTCGGACTAGTGCTTATAAACAAATAGGAAATGCTGTTCCTGTTTTCTTAGCATATCAAATAGCTAAACAATTGAAGAGAAATTTTAGATGAAAGATACAAATACAGATAATCAAGAAGAAAAGAAAAAAGAAAAATTTGAATTTAAACCAAGAGCCAGATTACTTGCTCAATTGGGCGATCAGCTAATTAAAAATGAACATATTGCTGTAGTGGAGTTAATTAAAAACTCTTACGATGCTGATGCTAATTTTTGTAAGATTGTATTAGATAATTTTATGGATAAGAAAAATGGCAGCATTGCTATTCTAGATGATGGCAATGGGATGAATATTGATACCGTCAAAAATGCTTGGCTTGAACCCGGAAGTGATTCAAAATTAGATGAAGATAAAACTCCAAAATTATCACCTGTTTACAATAGACTACCAATAGGTGAGAAGGGAATTGGAAGGTTTGGGGTTCATAAATTAGGTGATAAAATTACCTTAATCACTAAGGCTAAAGGTGCTAAAGAGGTCCATGTTGAAATTGATTGGGAAGATATTGAGCATGTTAAATACTTAAAAGATTTTCCTATTAAAGTAGAAGAGAAGGATCAACCTATTTTTTTTACAGAAAAAAACCTTAGGTTGATTTACAACTTAGATGATGAATTCCCTAGTGAGAATATAAAGCAAGAGGGTACATACATATTTATTGAGAATTTAAAAACTCGTTGGGATAGAACAATGATTAGGGAATTAGCGAGAACAGTGAGTTCTTTGCAATCACCGTTTACAAAAAGTAATCAAAGTTTTGAGATTGATCTAGAATTAAAACAAAATAAAAACTGGTTAGAGGGTATTGAAAACTGGGATTCAATTAAAGAAAGAGCATTATTTAAGTTCAAAGTACATATTCGTGGAAGTGAAATAATTAATTTTAATTATGAATTTATGCCTTTCCCTAGTATGTTGGATAAAGTAAAACCAAGAAAAATTACTTTAGATAATAGCGAATATGTTAGTAGTCATAGAAATCTTTTTGATGATGATAATAATAAGAAAAAATTATTAAACTTATCTGAATATAGAATTGGAGATATTGTATTTCAAGGTTATATTTTTGATTTAGACGCGATAGTAATGAAACTTTCAGGAGTTTTAGATCGAAAGAATTTTCGGGAATATTTAAAAAATCATACTGGAGTAAAAGTCTTTAGGGATAATTTACGTGTATATGATTATGGTGAGCATGAAAATGATTGGCTAGGTTTAGATAAAAGCCGCTTTCAAGATCCAAGTAAGGCTATAAGTAACAACTTAATAGTGGCTGCTGTTCATTTTGATCGAGGAAATAGTACCGATCTTCAAGAAAAAACAAATAGAGAGGGTTTTGTTGAGAATGATGCATATATTGCAATGAAAAAAGCTGTATTACATGCACTGGATATTATAACTAATCTTCGACATGAAGATAAATTTGCTTTACGAAAAGCATTGGCTGAAGAAACAGGGCAAAAAACGATTAATAGTCTCGTTCATGAAGCCTGTGAATACGTAGAAAATAATGTAAAAGAAGTGAAGACAAAACAAGGAATTATTAATTATTTCAAAAAATTTGAGGAGGATTATGAGGCAGTAAAGGATACGTTATTGTTGGCAGCGGGGAGTGGTCTTAGTTTATCGGTAGTTATGCATGAAGTAGAAAAAATTGTTTATGAGGTTCAAAGAATATTAACAAAAGAGCCAGATGAAAAAGAAAGAGTATCAAGTTTAGTTAAACATTTATCAACAATGTTAGATGGGTATTCAGAAATAGTCAAAAGGCCCAAAAAGCAATTTCAGAGTTTAAATTCAGCAATAGATCAAGCTCTATTTAATATTGAGTTTAGGAAGAGAGCACACCATGTAAAAACAATTGATGAATATAAGTTGAGAGGAAATATTAAGGTTAATTATTCTAGACCTTTAATTGTGACATCGATTCAAAATTTATTAGATAATTCAATTTATTGGTTAGACTATAAAAATGAAATTGAAGAAGTAGATTTTGAAAAAAAAATATTTATAGATGTTCAGGAGACTAATCATCAATACCATATTGTGATTGCTGACAATGGCAGTGGCTTGAAGGATTGGGATCCAAATTTATTAATGGAGCCTTTTGTTTCATATAAACCAGATCATAAAGGCATGGGTTTAGGTTTGCATATTACACAACAGGCAATGATTTCAAATAACGGTCAGTTAACTTTTCCTTCATTCTATGATTTCGAGATTCCTGATGAATTTCTTGGAGGGGCGTTGGTAGTGTTAAGTTTTAATAAAGAAGGGGAATGATTGTGCAGAGACTACCTGAAAATGGTCGAGTTGTTCTAGTTGATGATAAATTTGAACAAGCTAAACCATTAATAAATTATTTATCGAAAAATAAAATACCATTTACATATTTTGATGGTAGTTTTGAAAACCTACCAGAGTCGGGCTTTAATGATATTAGATTATTATTTTTAGATATTAATCTTTCGGGTGATACAGTTCCATCCCATCAACATTTTAGAGCATTACAAACAGTCGTTGATAAATTGATTAATGAGATTACTCATCCTTATTTATTAATTCTTTGGACTCGTGATTCTTCTATTCTAGAGCAATTTAAACAAGATTTTTTTAATGATTCTACTTTAAAGAAGAAACGTCCTATTGATATATTAGCCTTAGAAAAGGGTAAGTTTTTTAGCCTTTATGGTGATCCATTGGAGGGTGATAGCTTAGAGTTAGAGAAGGAATTTATTGAAAAATTAAATGAGTATCCAGAACTAGGGTGTATTTTTCATTGGGAGTCTGTCGTACATAAAGTTACTAATGAAATTGCTTCAATGTTTTTCCCTCAATTTGGTGAATATACTACTTGGTCTGATGAAACTAAAAAAATGTTTACCCAATTTTCTAAGGCAAGTTTAGGGAAGTATTTTGATGATGCAAAAGAAGAAACAAGATTAAATAGTGCCTTTGAAGTCATCCACCAAGTATTTATGGATGAGTTAGAAACTCAATTCTACAAAGCTGAGAAAAAACTTATTCTAGATGGGTTATCTGATATTATTGCTCCAAATTATAGTATTAATAGCAAATTATTGATCGAAATGAATGATCGAGTGGGAGCCGACTATCCTGGATCATTAATTGAATTAAAGAAAGCTGATACAGATAAAAGTAATTTTTTATTAAGTGTTATAGATAAGGAATTATTTGAAAATAAAGTAGGTCAAGTATATGAATTGTTAGCTGAAAGTGGTGAGAAATTTAGTGCTTTATCCAAAAGTAAACGATCTGAAGAATGTAAAAAATATCGAAAAACTGAGATATTGCCCTATCTGAAAATAGTTCAGTTACGTATAGATCCTTTATGTGACTATGTACAAAAAAAGATTCAACATTCGAAATGTGTAAATGGCTTACTTGTCCCAGAGATTGCGTTTGGTTTTATTGATCGTCGGTCTGAGGCTCTTTATATTTCGCCAATATTTGAATATGAAGGCCGAAATGTGGCTTTAGTTATTGATTATAGAACATTAAATACTGTTCCAGCCTTAGATCAGAAATCAAAGGATAAGAATGAGATTGACGAGCAATCTGTTTTAAAAAATCAGGAAACTTTAGTTTGCAAAGAAGAGTTATTACTCTTTCGTGTTCGATCAGGATTATTAGCAGATATTCAATCCAAATTTGCACGACACGCAAATCGACAAGGCTTATTGTATCTTTGAATTAAGAGACTATTTAATGATTAAAAGTGGCTGTTTAATATCAATACAAGCCTTATTTTTAAAT
>NZ_JBSYVT010000073.1:0-5513 GCF_054112845.1 Acinetobacter sp. NigerLNRRAM0016 | reverse complement strand
TTTAGATAAATTAATGTCTAAAGCCGGGCTTAGCGGCCGTTCATTTATTCCTCTGCTATCCAGTTTTGCTTGTGCGATTCCCGGAATTATGGCAACCAGAAGTATCAGCTCTGAACGGGACCGATTAGCAACAATTATGATTGCACCCTTGATGACCTGTTCAGCAAGATTGCCAGTATATGCTTTATTGATCGCGGCATTTATTCCGAACCAATTAATCTACGGCTGGTTAAGTCTGCAAGGATTAGTCCTTTTTGGTCTTTATATGTCGGGAATAGTCTCAGCGTTATTAGTTTCAGTGTTTCTGAAATTGGTTCGAAAAGATAAAACTGAAAGTATTTTTATTTTTGAACTTCCCACATACCGAATTCCAGATATTAGAAATATTGCATTAGGCTTATATGATAGGGCAACTATTTTCTTAAAACTAGTTGGTGGCATTATCGTCGCACTGTCTATCTTGTTATGGGTGCTAGTCACGTTCCCTCAACCACCAGATAATGCAAGCATGCCGGCCATTAACTATAGTTTAGCTGGTCAGTTAGGACATTTAATTCATCCTATATTTGCGCCTATTGGGTTTACATGGGAAATATGTATTGCACTCATTCCTGCTATGGCAGCAAGGGAAGTTGTAATTGCTGCTCTTGGGGTGATTTATGCGATGTCAGGTGATGAAGATACAGTAACTCAAAGTCTGTTAAGTCAAATTTCAGGCCCGGATGGATGGGGGTTAGCCACAGGTTTATCATTATTGGTATGGTTTATTTTTGCTCCCCATTGTCTTGCTACGTTAGCAACAATTAGACGAGAAACTGGCAGCTGGAAACAGCCCATCATTATGGCAACTTATTTGTTTGCATTAGCCTACATCTTTTCATTCATCACATATCAAGTTGCGAGTAAGTTTTAATTAGCAAATGAATAAAAGAGGGGGGGAGCTAGCTCCCCCCCCCTTTATTAAATTACTCGATGTAAGCGTGGGCTTCTGAATACTTTTATCTAACTATAACAACTACTTAAATGTTTAAATCTCTAGGTTTTGAATAGTCGAGGTATCAGACGAATATAAATTGGTAAAAAGCATAGTTCAACGATAGTCTGAGTCAAGATTACAGCAGGAATTATGGGCATACTTCCCGGAATTGCAAAAGCTAATGGAAGAATAACAAATGAATTTCTATATGATGCTGAAAAGGACACAGCACTAGCAGAGCCAGATTCTAATCGAAAAATACGAGCAATTATCCAACCCACGAATGGAGCAATAATGGCAAAAGAAATATAAATTGGTAAAGCTTGAAGAGCTGCACTTTTTGCAAGCCCAATTTGAGGCATAACTGATGCTAGGACGATAAACAAAACTAGGGCTGTGGCAGGTACAGGAAATAAGTTTAGGCTTTCAGCCACTTTTTCTGCTTGTTCATTTCTATTCCCAATGAACTGAACTATAGCTGCCATTGCTAAGGGTGCAACAATGAACCATACAAACGCATGGACAAAAGGACCAATTTCAACAAGCTGAGCTACCTCTTCTCCGAGGAGTACACCAAGATAAATTGGTAATAAGATCATTTGGATAAGCAATAATACAGGTGTCATCGCAAGTAATAATCTTGCATTACCTTTCCCAACATGGGTGAAAGTAATCACATAATCAATACACGGTGCTAGTAGAACAAAAAGTACAGCTAAACGAATAAGTGGGTTTTCAGGTAAAAATTGTATTAGACCTGCCGTAATTAAAGGTAAGGCAATAAAGTTAGTAATAAGTAATGCAGAAATAAAACGTAAATTTTTTAATGCCTTGCCAATTTCTGCAATAGGTACTTGTAAAAAAGTAGCAAATAACATTAATGCCAGTGCAGGGTTAATCAAACTTTCTAAAATCGTCGCTCCACTGATGGTTAATCCAAAAATAACTCCGATAAAGATGGTACAGAAGTAGATTTTGACTTGATTATCTTCAAGAAAATTTCGAATATTTTCCATTTTAATTGAGTTACTCACTTGCTTTTAAATAGCGGTATACCGCCTGGCGACTAATTCCAAATGCCTGGCCTAATGCCATTTTTGAAGGGTACTTTCCTTCCTTCCATTCTTGTCTTAAAGCTTCAGCCTGTTCAGGTTTCAATTTATGTACACGCCCTTTGTACTTTCCTTGAGCAGAGGCCAGTTTTATTCCTTCTTTTTGACGCTCTAAAATGATCTCACGTTCGAACTGTGCAAAAGCGCCCATCAATTGCAGCATCAAATTATCCATCGGGGTAGATTGAGCAGTGAAAGTAATATTTTCTTTTACGAACTGGATGGCAATTCCTCGTTTGACCAGTTTATCTACTTCAGTGACTAAATCTTTTAAGCTTCGAGCAAAACGATCCATGGAATGTACAATCACCCTGTCCCCTTCCCGGACATAGTTCAACATTTCCTGAAATTTCGGTCGGTCGGTATTTTTACCCGAAGCTCGGTCAACAAAAATCCGGTCGATTTCAATTCCCTCAAGTTGACGTCCTGTATTTTGCTCGACTGAACTCACCCGGACATAACCTACTTTTTGACCTTTCACTCTTTCACTCCCCAATTGGATAAAAATGAACAATTTCGTAAATTATAAATCTTTAATATCAAAGTTACATGTTATATATGATTAAAAATCATTTAAATGATACATAAAATCCGGGACATTCTGAGTGTTGCTTTAGGGTATGCTAGGCATTGTTTCACAAACCTGAATATCATCGCCAAGAGAATTGAGTGTGACATGTTAATTTTTGAGGAAGGAACTGTATGGATCCGCAGGTATTTAAAGACTTAATTGCTTCGATTAAAGAGGCGGGTGCAATCCGACGTAAAAAGGTTAAAGCTAGTCGAATTAATCAACTTGATTGGTCTGAGATTAAAAAATCATGCGTAAAAATAAAGAATCATAAAACTCTAAACGATAAGTGAAAAATGGGAGCTAAATGCCCCCATTTTTCATTCCATATGTTCTTTATAGTACTGATTTTTTCGCTTGGAATTATGCTTCCAACTCTTCGCCCATTTATAGACATAGCTTGGAAAATCATCCCAGACATACGGAAGACCCTTACCACGCGCAACACGGATATTTAGCGGATAATCTTTATATTCAATACAATGCATGAAATAAAAACTTCGCTCCTGTTGTGTACTAAACTTTTTGAAATACACACTTCTCATGCTGGGATATTGTTTCGAAAAATAATCATGAGGGCGTATTTTGACAGATTGTAGATACTGGTATTTCAGTTTTTTCATTGTTCCTCCTAGGTGACATTACCTAGAAGGGATCCTCTGCGAAATAGTACATTGTCTTTAGTCCTATCAGATTAAAAATGATTTTCTACAGCATAACGTAAAATTGTATTCAGACCTATCTAATTGCCTTGTCCTCATGCTGTTAAACATGCAAGTAATCAACACCAAGTTGAATAAACACTTGTGTTACTCGACTGGAAGATCAAATTACCCATGACCAACTGCATTGCTCTAGTCGGTAACTTTAGGACTATCAGCCAAATCTAATCACTAATTTACGATTTAAATTAGCTATATAGCTAATTTTATAATTTTTATTTAATATATTAACCATATAGCTAATATATTATGGTCAAATTGCTATGGCGAGTAGAGTAGAAATTGGTAAAAAAGTTCGTATAGAACGAAAAAACCTTGGCTATACACAGCAAAAACTATCCGAATTGATTCGAATCAATAAAACTACAATATCAGAGATCGAAAATGGCCGATTTACAGGTTCTTTTGACATCTTTGAACGTGTACTTGATGCGGTTGGTTTGCAGTTTAATGTATCTCCAAAGCAACATTCACTGCCTCATTGGGATGAGATTGAAAATATGTTTTCTGAGGACGACAAGTGAAATATCAAACCAATATTCCTGCCAAAATCAGCAATATCACGGTGTGTGCCAATCAAGCTGAATTAGGCGTATTGACCTATGGTTCAGTTCACTATTATCAGCCATTACAAGAAAAACAGCATGTGTCACTCACCATGACTCAACGAGGCATGGATGGTTATTCTTCCAGTGCATTACATCCAATCTTTGCCCAGAACTTACCAGAAGGCTTTAATCGACGGTTGATTACTGAAAGGCTTGCCAGATATGCCAAAGTCAATAACATGTATTTCTTGGCACTACAAGGTGATCAAGGCATTGGAATGCTTTCTTATCAAAGTGAGTTAAATTTGCCCGAGATAGAATCTTTGAACTTAAGTGAAATTCTATCCTACCATAGTAAAGAGCCCCTTTTCCCACAACTCTTAGATAAATACTATCTCAGGACTTCATTGGCTGGGATGCAACCAAAAGTGAGCATTCCGAATGCGAATACTGTTCAAACAGATAGAACAGTTCAACAGAGGGATTTGATTGTAAAGTCCTTTGATTCTGAATTTCCATTACTCACAGTCAATGAGTATGTTTGTATGCAGGCTGCACAGCATTGTGGACTTGAGCCACCTAAGACTTACTTGTCTGAAAATTTAGAAACATATGTTGTAGAACGGTTTGATAAAACCAGTGATGGAACAAAATTAGGTTATGAAGACTTTACGACGCTCATGAAAAAGTCAAATGATCCATGTGCAAAATATACTGGTAGCTATGAAACACTGTTGAAAGCAACTTATCTATATACGGGTAGCGCAGCTGAAGTTGAAAAAATGTATAAATACATCGTATTCAACTGTCTAATCGGTAATGGCGACGCGCATCTTAAAAACTTTGCTTTGCAATATTCCTCAGATATGAAGAACATTTTTGTTTCACCACCTTTCGATATTACGCATACACTCATTTATAAATCAATTGATAATAAAATGGCACTCAAACTGGCTGGTAGTAAAACATTTCCAGATCTTTCGCATCTCATCAAACTGGCTGAAAGTGACCAATTTAGAATCAGAAATCCCAAAGCAATTATAGAATCCTTGGGCGAAAATATATTGGACTCTCTGCGAACCTCAAATGAGGTTCAGCTATTCGATGGATTGCGGACATCTATCGAACGTTCAATTTCAAATGTTATGGCGACAAGCCTTGGCACCCAAAATTATCGACATGATAAAAAGAAGTAATTTAAATGGTGAAATGAAAAATCATGTAAAAAGACTCAAAATCTTGCAATAAGTACAATCGCAACGTAAGATGAGAGTTGCAGTGAAGTCATTTTAAATTCCGTGTACGGCAATTTGCATTACATGGAACAAACCCACAATAGTTACCGCTATTGTGGGTCATTAGCCCCTCTTCTTAACTAAGTTATAAGAAAAATACCTCTATCATTCGATTGATTCCTTTATATAAATAGTAAAGTAAATATATGTTTTCGATGAAGTTTTATAAAATTCAGTATTATACCCGTATGGAAAACTTATCAAACGAAGTATTAATTAATCTTTTTCTTCAACTTCTTCCTTAAACTCAAACAAATCATTCATCGTACAGTTAAAGTACTTACACAAT
>NZ_JBSYVT010000072.1:0-6258 GCF_054112845.1 Acinetobacter sp. NigerLNRRAM0016 | reverse complement strand
TTTAGGTCTTGCAGACGATACAACTCAAGTAAATCCGAATGGTGGTGCGATTGCGATTGGTCATCCACTCGGTGCTTCAGGTGCACGTTTGGTGACAACTGCACTGAATCAATTGGAACAAACAGGTGGTACCTATGCCCTGTGTTCAATGTGTATTGGTGTCGGTCAAGGCATTGCGCTGATTATTCAGCGTGTTGAAAACTGATTTAGATCGCTAAGTTAAATAAAAGATACATGAAGGAATAACGTATGCCCATTTTAACCACGCCTGATGTGCAACTGCATTATCAAACCTTTGGTGATGCCGGCAATCCTGCATTGGTGTTTTCCAACTCTTTAGGTACCAACTATGGTATGTGGCAGCAGCAGTTTAATGCTTTAAAGGATCAGTTCTTTGTGGTGTGTTATGACACCCGCGGTCATGGTGCTTCATCGACGCCAACAGGGCCTTATAGCCTGCAGCAGTTGGGTGAAGATGTGATTCAATTGCTGGATCATTTACAGATTGCAAAAGCCGCCTTCTGTGGGATTTCCATGGGTGGCTTAACGGGTCAATGGCTGGCGATTCATTATCCAGAGCGTTTTAGCCATGTGGTGGTGTGTAATACCGCAGCCAAAATTGGTCAGGAACAGGCGTGGCTGGATCGTGCCGCTTTAGTCAAAGCCCAAGGTTTACAATCCATCGCGGATACCGCAGCATCGCGTTGGTTTACAGCTCCCTTTATCCAAAGTCATGTTACAGTGGTGTCTAATCTTCAAAACGACATGGCAGCTGGCAGCGCCGAAGGTTATGCCAACTGTTGTGCGGCTTTGGCTAAAGCGGATATGCGGGAGCAACTGAAAGATATTACTGTGCCCGTGTTGATTGTTGCGGGTCAGCAAGACCCTGTGACCACCGTGGCGGATGCACAGTTTATGCAGAGCCAGATTCCGAACAGTCAGTTGGTGGAGATTGATGCTTCGCATATTTCTAATGTAGAGCAGCCGACGGTGTTTAATCAGAAGCTCAAAAACTTTTTACAAATGAATGTATGTCTATAGGCATACATTCGTTCAAATAGATACTATTTCAATAACATAAGCATCATCCAAGTGATCATAAAATTGACCCGATCACTTGGATTTGCTATAAAATTATGCAGATCTTAAGGAATAAGATCTCAATAAGAAAACCAAGTTCATAGAATGGAATCTTCAAGTCGCTGCCTGTCATTCAATATCGAAAATAAGGATCTTTACTCCTTCACTAATACTTGTTGAAAGCAGCATTTTTTGGCAATTCTGGTCTATATCTTGCATTGATCTTTATATATTTTGCGCACAACTGAATCATCTAAGTGCAGTATTTCCACCAGTTCGAAAATATTCCGAGCAGAATTTTCAAGGTGAAATACAAGCAGGAGTTAGCCAAAGGAATAGCGATATGTATCAAGCCAACTCTTCTGAATTAAATGGGCGACATTTTCAGCAAGAATCAATTTTTGCTCCGCATAATTTACTGTTCAGCCATCAAGATATAGACGAAACCTGTAAAAATGTGGGGCAAGTTTTTAAACCTCACCTGTTAAAAATTTCCAAGCCACAGAAAAATTTTAGTGCAACCATGCACCATGTTAAAACAGGTGCCCTCTCCATTAGTCGTCTGGTCTACGGCGCAGATGTGATTATAGAACCCGACCATTTAGACAAGTTTTATTTAATTCAAATTCCAACGCATGGCTATGCCGAAATTGAATTTGGACGTCAGAAATTTATGTCCTATTCGCAAGTCGCATCCATCATCTCACCGCAACAATCGTTACGGATGCGTTGGCATGCCAATTCGCCACAACTCATTTTAAAAATTTCTAAAGAGGATTTTCTGCATCACTGCCGCCAACATATTCCTGACACAGACAACACACCGCTGATTTTTGATCCCAAGCTCGACTTTGCCAGCCAAAATGGCAGCTACTTTTTACAATTACTCCGCACCTTAATGGATGCACTGGCATGCGACAAACATCCACTGCATCATCCACTGGCGTTTAAACAGTTTGAATCGAATCTATTAAATGCGCTGATTTATGGGCAGCCCAATAACGGCTTGGATAAAATAGATTCGCATAAAGACAAAACCATTTCGCCACATTTTATTAAACAGACTGAAGCCTATATTCAACAACATTTACATGAACCTTTAAGCGTAGAAACGCTGGCAGAACAAGCAGGTGTAAGTGTACGTACCTTATTTACGGGCTTTAAAAATTATCTGGGTACAACCCCAATGGCATATCTGAGAGAATTGCGTTTTGAACAGGCACACTTGGAGCTCGTACGGAATGAGCATTTGACCGTTACCGATGTGGCTTTTAAATGGGGATTTACCCATTTAGGCAGATTTTCTCAAGAATATAAAAGACGTTTTGGAACTTTACCGTCATCTACGCGTCGTTGTAGCTAAGGCAATTTAAATACTATCTGCAATAACTCATAAATTAAATGCCTTTTATCCTGCAAGGGATAAAAGGCATTGTTTTAATTAGAAATGATGAATATAGCGAACTTGCATCCGTGTACCTTCAGGACGGTTTTCTGCATCTTGTTCAAAATAGGCATTGGCCACTACATGGTTATTGGGCGAAAAGCTGTACATTGCGCCTGGACCAATTGCCCAGACTTTTTCTTTACGTCCTTTAACTTTCTCGCCATCCACCTCAGTATCAGTGATTTGCTTTAACCAATATCCATTGATCCCCAAACGTAACTGTGGGGTAAATGCATATTCTGTAGCAAAGTTTGCATGCAATGTCTGACCCGCTTGAATCTCATCTGCACCAACAAATGCATAGCTTGGATCATCATTTTTAAAATTATACAGATAATGAATACGTGTCGAAGCAGTCCACTTTGGATTAAACCAGTAGGTTGCCGCCCAATACGGATCTAACGAAACCGCGTTATTACTCGGATTAATATCTTTTTGTGAACTGTAATCCCCTGTTGGCAGGTTCACTTGGAACTCAATCCGATGTACAAATTTGGGACCCGCTGCTCCCATAATTGGATCGAATTGTACAAAAGGACCGATCATGATGTCACCAAAACCACCCTGCGCTTTGATTGCCATTTGATTCAATCCATCATCCATATCCATTTTACTGACAAAGGGAATCAGAAAATTCACCCCTAAACTGGCATGTTCACCTAATTTAACATTTGATAAGTAACTAATTTGCTCCACGATCACTTGATAGTTGAGGTCTGTTTTCGGTAAACGGAGTTTGTTTCCATATGCATCGACCAATTCATCACTGTCATAGTTTTGAAAATAGGTTTGTGCATACCAGCCTGTGCCAGCAGGCAAACCCCCATCTAAAAAGCTGGTCATCCCTAAATTTACAGTCGGCAAGTCATAAGCATTCGCCATGAAAGACAGACACCCCAGACTACAGAGCAAAACACTTTTTTGTATTACACGAGACTTCATTCTTCTTTCCTAAATAAAAAGTCACGATGAAAGCATCGTGACCAAATCTTTAATTGCTTAGCTCTGGATGTGCTGCAGCAACGCGGTATTTTCCTGCATGAAAAACCAAAGGTTCTCCCTGCCGTTGTTGATATTGCTCAATCTGACCAATAAAAATGAGATGATCGCCACCTTCATATTGAGTCACATTGCGACAGACGAGAGTTACCAGCACATCTTCCAGAATAGGGACACCTACATCACAATCTCGATGAGCAATCCCCGCAAACTTGTCCGCAGAGGCTTTGGCAAAATGTCCAGACAGCAGATGATGTTCTTGCGCCAGCATGTGAATGGCAAAGTGTTCTGCATCAACAAAGTCCGACAAGCTTGGCGCTGTTTTGGATAAACTCCATAAAATTAATGGCGGGTCGAGGGACAAGGAAGAAAAGGAATTTGCCGTCATACCGACTTTACGCCCCTGCTTACTCCGAGTGGTAATCACCGTGACCCCTGTTGCAAACTGACCGAGTAAATTCCGTATTTCTCTCGGGTTTTCTACATTCACTGGCTGTAGTGCCATATCTACAATACTGTCCATCATGTCTAAGCTCCTTTTCCCCAGCCCGATTACGCAACTTTTTGTGCCGTTTTCGAAGCTATAAAATGCTGAGCCTGTTCGGCATCAAACCACCACGGTGCAAAGTCACGTGGGTCATCAAAGTTATTTGCCATCACTGAAGCAATGGCTTGGTTCTGGCTGGCGGCTGCAAGTAATTCCACGACATGCGGTTGTGGTGGCAACAGCAGACTATTGGTCCATGCCACAACTTTTTCGGCGTATGCCCAATAGCGTTCAAAGGTTTGTTGCATCCATGCTTCGCTAAAAGCTTGATCATCATTAGATAAAATGGCATCGAAATAGATCTTGCTGCATTTGGCTGCATTGTTTGAGCCTTGACCAGTAATTGGATCATTTACGACTAGAGCATCAGCCATACCAAAGACTTTTTTGCCTGAAGGGAGTGTCAAGACAGGTTTACGCACGGTTGGTGGGAAACGACCTGCCAAATAACCGCCTGCATCAGTAAGTTCAACATTTTGGCAACGCTCAAATTCCCATGGCACATATTTTTTCAGTAATTCCAGACTACGCTGTAAATGCTGTTCAGGACTTTGGACATCCTGCCAACAGTCCATTGGGCCATTCGGAATGCCTTCAAAAACCATAATGTCGCAAGGTCCATTAATGGTGAGCGCGGGGAAGGAAAAGTATTCGCCCACTTCTGGAATAATGTTAAACGTTACTCGTGAATAGGGAGAGATGGGTTGCATGCCTTTAACATAGGTCAGCGCCAAGGCACGTTGCGGACGATCAAAAGTACTGCGTTCCGCATCACGTTCGAACTGTTTTACCACCTCACCCTTGCCTGCCGCCAAAAGCACCAACTCATATTCATTGGCCAGTTGCTCTAGTTCTTCTATCCCCACATCCTGAATAATTAAACGCCCGCCACGTTTTTCAAATTCTTGCATCCAAAAAGGCATTTTTACGCGCTGATCGACCGATTGTGCATAGCGTTCCAGACGTGCACTCCATTCAAAGGCTTTACCCCCATGTTCAGGATTAACCAAAGCCAAACCAATTCCTTCTACTGCAGGACATTGCTCTTCCCAAAAATTCAGCCCTAAATCCCGTTCAGTTTGTAAGGCTGTATGAAACATACATTGGCTAGACATAACTTTGCCCTGACGGATTTCATCGGCAGTACGGTTGGTAATTAAAGTTACGTCATAGCCTGTATCTAACAGACCTAATCCCAGTTGCAGACCTGATTGTCCTGCTCCAACAATTGCAATACGGCGCATGTGCTTCTCCAAATTTCTTAATGTTCTGAATAATGAATGTCTGTCTTAGCTGGATAAGCGCGGAATGGCGGGTTGAGAACCTTCAGGTCCCATCACTGAATAGCCACCATCGACGGCATAATCCGACCCAGTTACAAAGCTTGCTGCGGGTGAGAGTAAGAACTGCACCACATTGGCGACTTCTTCTGGATGCCCCAAGCGACCCAATAAGTGATAATCCGCAGCCACGTCATCTGCTTTTTCACGGTTGTTGCCACTGACTTCGGCAATCACACGTGACCATGTCCAGCCTGGGGAAATTGAATTCACCCGAATGCCATCTGCGGCAAAATCCATGGCCATACTTTGGGTTAATTGGCGTATAGCTGCTTTAGATACGGGATATAACCAGCGCCCTGTTTGCGCATACTTGGCAGAAATCGAAGTAAAATTCACAATCGAACCGCGATGCTTTTTTAAGTCCGCATAGAAGGCTCGTGTTAACTCCACTACGGACAACAGATTGACATCCAATGCCTTTAACCAATCCTGACGTGAAGACTGAAAACCATCATCCAGATAAGTACATGCCAAGTTCACCAAACAACTGACTTCACCTAAATGTTGATGAATGTTTTTGACCGCCTGCTGAATCGCAACGTCACTGGTCAAATCCACCTGAATGAACATCACTTCATAAGGAAAACTTTCAGCCACTTGCTTGCCATTGGCATCGATATCCAGAATGGCGACGCGTGCACCTGCATTTACCAAAGCCTGTACCACGGCTTTTCCAATGAGGGTTGCACCACCACTGACCACGGCAACCTTGCCTTTTAAATCTATATTCATGGTCATACTCCCTCTCCAATCGGCTTGCCTTCACTGCTGTTCCATGACGGCATCAAGGTATTGGAAGGTAAATCTTCATCGAGGAGCTTCTTGGCCGTCTCAACCCCAGC
>NZ_JBSYVT010000071.1:0-8086 GCF_054112845.1 Acinetobacter sp. NigerLNRRAM0016 | reverse complement strand
TGTTATTAACGAGAAGATGTTTAACAATTCTTCGACAAAAGAAAGCTCTATTGAGGATGTACTTAATAATATTAAGGCCCAAGTAGATTTGTGGGAAAATACAGAAGTCAAAATTGCCGTTACAGGTCAAAGTGGATCAGGTAAATCTTCTTTAATTAATGCAATTGCAGGATCGAAAATCGCTCCTGTAGGCTTTGTTGAAACAACAATGGAGCCAAAAGAATATAAGACAGAGAATGGAATTATTTTAGTTGATTTGCCAGGTTGTGGTACAGCTAACTTTCCTTTTGAATCTTACGTCGATGACATGAAATTGTCTGAGTTTGATGCCATTGTTTTAGTGACAGCAAACCGTTTTTATGAAGCTGATATTAAGCTCTTTAATTACGTTACGAATGAACTTAAAAAGCCTATTTTTTTAGTACGTACAAAGATGGATGATGCTGTACGAGATGGTGCCGAAGATAATGACCTTTCTAGAGATGAAGTTATAGAAATGGTTTTAAACGATATGATTCATAATACGAATGTTTCTGATATCTCAAAAATTTATTTAGTGTCGTCTAAGCCTAAAAAGATTGCACATTTTGACACGGCTCGATTAATAAAAGACATTTCTGAAAATTTACCTAATATAAAAAAGGGAAAATTCATTAGTGAGTCCGCAGCATATAGCGAGGAAGCTATTAAAGCGAAGCGAGAAACGATAACTGAAGTTGCTAAAAGATATGCGTATTTATCAGCTGCGAATGGCTTAAACCCAGTGCTGGGTGTCAATGTTGCATTTGATGTCGGACTTTTGGTTAAGTTAACTCAAACAGTTCTAAAAAGTTATGGCCTAGTTGATTCAAGTATTGCGGACTATATTGAAAAAAGTGAAGAGAACGGTAAGCTTCATGGAACGATTCAGGGAATTAGTAAATGGTTAGCTCAATATGCTACAGAGGCTGGAATTAAACAGATTTTGCCTAAATTGGCTGTAGCACAGGCTTCTAAAAGTTTTAGTTCGTGGGTGCCTTTAGTGGGGCAGGCGATTGCCGCTGGAATTGGATATAAAATGACGAGTTATTATGCTGAAAAGCTAATTAATGAATCTGAAGAAAAAGCTATCCTTGCTCTTAAGCTCTATATTGGTGAACAATATTAAAATGATTTTGTTCCACTCGACTACCTAAGATTAATAGCTATATCTTAACTTAATTAAAGCCATTCTAGGGTGTTCGACGCTAGAATGGCTTTTTATGCTTAGTCGCGTTACACGTCTAATATTTAATCATTCTTCCATGATTTTTCTAAGTAAAGCTTAAGTTTAGAAGTAGAGTTAAAAGTACTCTAAGTAATCAATAAATATAGACATACAAAATAAGCCGTATCCATAACCATCTGAATTGACTTAACTTGCCCTCACCATTATTCTTAGCATGCTGGCCTACATTGCCAGTGGGTTTTAGCAGACCCTATACACAAGAGTACTAAAAAGTCAGATTTTTAGTACTGGATCCTCACGTCCCCCTTTTTTCTATGGTAGGACGGAGGGGGACGCGCTTGCGCGTGCTGGATCCTTGTGTACCAGTCTGCTAACCCTCTTCGTTCTGCCACCATTATTTAGCAGTGATGTGGTAGTTCTTCTTTTACACAAGGAGTCCATCATGGTCATTCAAATCATCCCCTTACTGTACTGAATTCTATTTCAAACAACTGACTTTTCATCAAGCAGTTGATGGGATTTATTCGTCTCATTTTATTCATATCTGCACATCTTCCTCACTAGGGAGCATGCATCCTTGTGTCTTAAATTTTGATTTCAATACAGAACAATATTAGAGGGGAGCTTCATGAAAATTCAAACATTCAGCATGTTTGCTGTATGCCTTTTACCTGTTTTATCTGCCTGTTCATCGACGGATGCCAAAGACCGCAAAGCCTATATTGAACAGTGTATGTATCCAAACTCAGCCATTAAAACTGCCGTAAGCAGTGAAGAATCTTGTGGCTGTCGTTATGACACCATCCGTGAACAATACGGTAAGCCATTCTTTACTGTGCCTGTGACCAGTGAAGACGATGTACGACGTCTGGACTTTGCCAGAGGTTATTCCGTTGGTAAATGCAGAGGGTAGGAACAGAACATGCTCAAGAATAAATTACTACTGATCGTCGCAATTGCTTTACTGACAGGCTGTACATCAGAACAGGAAAAAGCCTGTCAGGAAGAAGCGGATGTTGCTGAAACCGTCATGGATGTACGTTTGAAGCAAGGACAAATCGCCAATGCGACATTCTTTCTGGCTGGAAATAATGAAGCGCTACGTGAACAGCTGAGACCCATCATTCATGATGCCTTTGAATATGAACGAGGCGGATTGGCAACCTTTGATGCAACCAAGCAAATGTTTAGAGAAAAATATTACCAACAGTGTATGAATCGTTAAGACAACGCAATGCCATTCAGAAATTAAAGAATGGAAAAAATCTATCCAATCTTACGCTTTAGAAGAAATAAGTGAATCCATATGAAAATCAATAAATTGCTCTATGTCTGTCTGGCTGTCCCAGTATTCTTAATGGGATGCGGTGAAGGTTCATTCAAAGAAGAGGACATAAAGAGCTTGTACAACCAATACGCAAGCTTAAACCCAAAAGTTAAATCGGTATCCAATATCGAGTGTAGTCAGGAAGGCTACGTTTTCCCTGAAGAAAAAAAGCGCCCCATCTTTGCCTGTAGCTACGATCTTGAGTCCGAAACGGGTCAAGAGGTGAAAGAGAAAGCGGTACTAATCCAAGATGAGGCAGGCCGATTGTCCATTCAAGGTTCAGCGTTATTTGATGGTTCTAATATTCAGTATTGATTGAATACAACAGCTTGAGAGATAGATGATGTCCTTAATTTTGTGGTGTATTGGTATCGTCATTTTGTTGATTTGGTTAGGGCCAAGTTTTTTTCTCATGCTCATCTGTTTTGCCATCTTGTCAGCATTATTGGGAATAGGGGGAAAGAAATAAAATGAAAAAGATCATGATGTGGGCAACCATTGCCATGCTCACAGTGGGTTGTGAAAAGCAACCAGAAGCAGCACATGCACAGAATGCGGTTGCTCAAACTGAAGACACGAAAGCTGCGGTCAAAGCTGAAAAACTGACCGAGAAAGAAATACAGGATTTAGAGGCTTTAGAAAACTCACCCAGTGAAGAAACTGCCAGTACAGCAGGCTTTTACTTAAGTAATTTGGAAGTGACCCCTGTCGAGGAAATACGAGAGTTCATTGCCAAAGGCTGGGATGAGTGGGAAACCTTGAACAGACAGGAGGCGGAGAAGGAAGCACAACAAGCACCCGCTGACCAAGGCGATGCGACCATGCAATACCGCATTGAAATCAAGAATCAGGTCTTTGGCCCGAACAACGTGGTGGAAACAGCCTATCTACATTTAATCTCGCTCTCTGACAGCATTACTCTGGATCGAGTGGTGGTGAACCGTGGTAACTGTAAAGCCGATTATCGTGAGGTGCCAATCCCATTCTGTACGGTAAAACCATGCGCTTCTTTTTAAATTGTGATCCACGGAATGTCCGAGAGGTGGTTGCCGTATTGAAGGATGGTCGAGAAATTGTGATGACCACACAATAAGCTCAAGACGGTATCTTCAGGGGCATGAACCACGGGCTAGGTGTTTGAGGCTTTTGCGTGGATTGAAAGAAATTTCACTTATATAACATAAAGATGAATCAATACACTGAATGAGTTTGTTGAGCCAATTACATAAGGCTTAATAAGCATATTCACAAGACCAATCTGAATCAGGCTGCTGGACTTCATTCCAATTAAGGAATGGGGGCCAGCAGCCTTTTTTGTTTAGAAGGACAAAACGTATGGCACATCAAATTGAACAAATGGCTTATGTAGGCGAAACCCCTTGGCATGGCTTAGGCAACCAACTCACACAAAACCAACCGATTGAAGTCTGGGCACAACAAGCAGGCATGGACTGGCGCATTGAATCTTCCAATGTCAGCTATATGGCGCAGAATGAACGAGGGCAAAGCATCATCATGCCCTATGAAGAACAACGGGTGTTATACCGTTCCGATACCCATGCACCACTGTCTGTGGTCAGTCAACGTTATCAGGAAGTGCAACCGAAACAGATCTTAGAGTTTTATCGTGATCTGACCGAACAATCAGGCTTTGAATTGGAAACCGCAGGTGTACTCAAAGGTGGGAAGAAGTTCTGGGCATTGGCACGAACAGGACAGACTTCAGCCTTAAAGGGTAAAGATGTCAGTAATGGCTATATTCTCTTAGCGACTGCTTGTGATGGAACCCTAGCGACTACAGCACAATTCACCTCGATCCGTGTGGTGTGTAACAACACTTTAGCCATTGCCCTGAAAGGACAAAGCTCAAGTGCAGGCGTGGTCAAAGTCCCGCACAGCACCAAGTTCGATGCTGAGAAAATCAAACAGCAATTGGGTATTTCAGTCCGTACATGGGATGAACACATGTATGAAATGAAACAACTCAGTCAGCGTAAAGTGACGCAGACCGAAGCAGCAGCGTATTTTGATGCGGTGTTTAACAATACCAGCTTAAGTCCAATCGAGCAGGACGACAGTATTATCCAGTTTTATCGTAATGTCGCCACACAAGCCACCTCAGCCACTAAAGCTGACAACAAGACTGAACCGAATGGCCGTGCCATGTCCAAAGTCATGAGCATGTTTAATGGGCAGGGGCGTGGAGCAGAACTCAGTTCAGCCAAAGACACCGCTTATGGCTTGCTGTGCTCGATCACCGAATTTTGCGATCACGAACGTCGAGCCATGAGTCAGGATCACCGTCTGGATTCCGCTTGGTTTGGTGCAGGTGCAAGTTTAAAACAACGTGGACTCGAACAAGCCTTGCGCATGATTGCCTGAGCCTCATCAATGACCAGACTCACTTACTGACCTAACGCTCAAATACACCTATAGCCACGTCTTCGGATGTGGCTTTTTTATGCCCGAAATTTAATGAATATAGGAATTAAATAATGAATAGTCACTTAAATATTTCCAACTCATCCAATGCTGTAATGACCAACACAGCAATAAAAACTCAACCTTTTATTGCACCACGTTTCTTCAGTGCCAAACGTCTTGTGAACACCAAAAGTATGAGTCAAGCCGAATGGCTAGAAATCCGTAGACAAGGCATCGGTAGCAGTGATTGTGCCGCAGCCTGTGGCCTTAATCCCTATATGTCGATGCTCGAACTATGGATGATCAAAACAGGGCGAATTCAACAAAGCATCGAAGATGAAAGTGAAGGGCATGCACCTTTATATTGGGGTAAACAGCTTGAACCCTTAGTGGCTGAATACTACAGCATGCATACCAACAGCAAAGTCCGTCGTGTCAATGCCGTGTTACAACACCCTGATCCAGACAAACATTTTATGTTGGCTAACTTGGATTACTCAGTCGTGGGGAGTGCAGAAGTACAAATTCTGGAATGTAAAACTGCAGGGGAATATGGAGCCAAGCTGTGGAGAGACGGTGTACCGTTATACGTCCTCTGTCAGGTACAACACCAACTGGCCGTGACAGGCAAGAAAGCCGCGCATATCTGTGTTTTACTCTGTGGACATGAAACCCGTATCTTTAAAGTGACACGCTCAGAGTCAGTGATTCAACACATCATTAATGCAGAGCGTTACTTCTGGGAGTGTGTGGAAAAGGATACGCCACCTGAAGCCGATGCCAGTGAATCGGCAGCTAAAGCCTTACAGCTCCTCTATCCAGAACATGTACCTCTCAGTACCACGGATCTATCCGAAGATGAGCAAGCCAATCAACAGTTTGAGCAATTGCTTCAAGCTCGAAGCCAAATTGACAAGCATCAGGAGCAGTTCGATCTGCTGAAGCATCAACTTCAGGCCAAGATGCAAGATGCCGAACGTGCAACATTCACTAATGGTTCAGTGACATGGAAAAAGGCTAAAGACTCGATCAGTTTAGACAGTAAAGCCTTACTCAAATCACACCCTGAATACCTCAACCAGTTCCCACAAACTAAACAAGGTTCACGACGTTTCAATATCTACAACAAGGATGATTGAAGCTGCTTTAGCCTAAGTGCAATTCATAAGCAGCGAATCAAGCTCCACTCAACAATCCCATGCCTCAGCATGGGATTTTTTATATCAATTTCATTTTAAGCAAACACAGAAACTTATTTAAACAGAAGAGGAAAACACCATGATTAAAGGTCTAGCCATCACACCGCCTATTCTAGGGCGAATCAGTATTGGCAAGGTTGTCGAAAAGAACGGTAAACGTATCCCTGAAAAGGATGACCAATTTACTATTACTAGTCAAATTCAAGGCAAAGAAGGGTGGATTAAACATCCACTGGATGAGCAGCTTCGAGCCAAAGCACCCAATCAAAAACTCCGTTCAATCCCAGTTCGTATGATCTTTAACGATCCAGAGCTTAACTTGAGGGCTGAGTACAGTTTATTTGACCGTCAGACAGGGCGCCCCGTGTGTGTAGGAAATGGAGAAACCTGTCAACGATTGACCCATCAAGGGATTGAGCAACATTCATGTCCATCTCCTGATCTATGTCCAATGGCACAAGGCGGCAACTGCAAGCCATATGGGCGTTTGCATGTCAATTTAGATGAGTCCGATGAACTCGGCACATTCATTTTTAGAACCACGGGTTTTAATAGCATTCGTACTTTGGCAGCAAGACTCAGTTATTACCATGCGGCATCAAATGGCTTGCTTTCATGCCTACCCTTACAACTCACCCTGAGAGGCAAGTCCACTACACAAAGCTACCGTACACCTGTGTATTACGTGGATTTAACGCTCAGGGATGGCGTCAACCTTCAACACGCTATTCAAACAGCTAAGGACATTGATCAACAAAGTAAAGCTTCAGGATTTAACCAACATGCTTTAGATCAGATGGCACGGCAGGGTTATGGCAACGCACGATTTGAGGTGGATTTAGAGGAGGGGCTGGATTTAGTTGAAGAGTTTTATACAGATGAACTTGTTGAGTTTGAACAAGTACAGCCTAACTCAAAAGCTAAAGCAAAGCCTAAGTTCCATCAGGGGGAGGGCTTTGTGCAGGATATTCAGCAAGGTTTACAGCAGAATGTACGAGCTGTGAATTAGATGGGATTAGACAAGATTGGACTCAGTAAAATTTTATTGGACTGACCTATTATCTGAGCGAATCACCGCTCGCATCAATGATCAGGAGTCAACATCATGAATGCGTTCACAGGTCAAACTTTTCAGATGAATCAAATTATTAATATTAATGAGGTAATTGAGTTTACAAGTATTAGTCGAGCAAAAATTTATGAAATGATAAAAGTGAATTCAAAGTACTATGATCCAACTTTTCCAAAGCCAGTTCGCTTAAGTGAGTCGCGCATTGGATGGGTAGCTTTGGAAGTTCATCAATGGATTGAAGCTAAGATAAAAAGTCGATAAGCTTGGGAGCGAAAGCTCCCTTTTTTTTGAGAAAAGCTGAGAGTTACCATTCATCAATATAAATTCTAGGACCTAATATTTAGTAAAGGTTGAATTTTGGTAGACTTCAAGTTTTTAGAAACTAAAAATCTTAGCTTGTTGTAAAAAAATAATCATGATGCCTAATATATAGACAAATGCAAATAAGAACCAAATCAGTAAGATAAATGCGCCTTCTAGACGAATTCTTATCAAAGATGCACTCTTTAAGCCTTTAAAGCTTTCTGAGATATCTATTAAGAGATTATCTTCTTTTTGAGGGTGCTTCATTAAACATATACGATCAAATTTTTCACCTTGACGCCATAAGTAATCACGATAGTCATTGTATAAAATAGCTGCATTATTGGCTGCTAAATACATGGACCAGAGTAGTAATAAAAAACCAATGATGTATAAGCTATGGAACTGATACCACGTAAGACCTAATTTTGTGTCCGCACGATAAAGGCATAGTAAACCTATCCCGCCTAACAATAGTTGTGCAGAAATATTTCTAGAAAATGACTGTAATTCTTTATTCATTTCATTATCAAATAGCATGATTTACCTATATT
>NZ_JBSYVT010000070.1:0-8237 GCF_054112845.1 Acinetobacter sp. NigerLNRRAM0016 | reverse complement strand
AATTAAGGCTTATAGGATCGCTTGGTAAGGCTGTGTTAGCCGGATGCTTACCAATAAATTCATTATTCCAAAAGTCATCCATGTGATTAAGATCAAAGTTCGAAAGAACTATTTCTTGAGATTTCCTTCTACTAAAAGAGTCACCAGGTATTTGTACTCCAGCTTGATCACAAAGCTTTTGGAATTCAATAAGATTTAAATATTCTTCTTTGACTATATCCTTAGGGGTAGAAATGTGATGCATTGTTGTCTCTCTGAACAATGATGGGGTTAAACCCCACATAGTGTTTGCTTGCCCACGGAAAACAACTTCATCATATATGGTCGGTAATGGTGCAGGTATAGAGCCAAAACTTGGTAAATTAATAGGGGCTATATTTTCATGCTCATATCTCAACCGTGTCATTAGTTCTTGCAAGTTATAGTTTTCAGGGCTGATAAAATCTTTAAAAGACTTATAGTCATCAAAACTCAACTCAAAATACCCATTTCTTTTTACAGTTGCTGAAAGTAAAGATGTCAAAATTATTTTCCTATATGAATTTTTGATAATCATTGAAATGAGAGTGATCAGTATTACTTCTTGAAAATATCAACCATATTCGGAAGTTTAGCTCATCAAACTTCAAATAAAGAAAGAAGTATAAAAAAGTGATTTGTTATCTAGCTTTAATCTTTAAATGTTTCATCCAAAGCCTGTTGCACAGCCTCTACACGTGACTTACAGGCTTTGTAAGCATTCATCGACTCTTCAACGATCTTCATTAAATTATCGATATCAGGCTGTTCTTGGGATTCAAGCAGCTCAGCATTTTTCTGCAGAATATCGAATCCCTCTTTAAAGCTTAATTCTTTCTTAGTCATTTTGAATCACCTGTGTCACATTGGCTTCGATTAGACCATCCTGCAGTTCTACTTGGATGGCTTTACCTGATATTTGTTGGATAGAACGAATAGCCTTACCTTCACTACGGACAATCCCGTAGCCTTTTGCCATTACATTTCTAGGGTTTTGTAAAAGAGTCTCACGGAGTAAGCCTTCAATTTGAGTAGAGGCAAGTTTCAATTGAGATTGAGCAAAATACTGGGTATCGCTCTTCATTGACTCGAGTGTTCTGTTTGCTTCATTGATTTGGTTTTGAGCAAGCGTCTTTATGACTTTGATGTATTGATCATTCTGACCTTGATACGCCGTGATTTGATGTTGAGAGAGCAGCTTTATCTTCTGTAGTGATTCAAGCACGTTCTGAACTCGCTCCTGGATCAGATTTCGAATTCCACCAATGACTTTACTCGGGGTGTCAAAAGAGCGGTTGGCCACTTCATCTAAAATTGTACGGTCTTTTTCGTGGCCAATACCTACCCAGATTGGTACTGAACGTTTACAGAGAAGGGCAGCCAAATCATAGTCATTCAAATAGGCCAGATCATTAACTGCTCCACCACCACGAATAATGACGATCAGATCAGGAGGGGAGTCAAAATCAGTTGCCCATTGCCTTAAACCTGCACTTAAAGATTCAATGATACTTGTAGGGGCTGTATTACCTTGGAATGTTGCTGAGTGATAGACAAAGTGACACACACCAGCGCGATCTAGAACATCGGCATCCTTTCGGAAGTCTCCCAAACCAGCAGCATTCTCAGGAGCAATAACCAGGACATTTTGTATATCGAAGGGTGTTGGAAGCCCCTTGTTCTTATTTACCAATCCTTCAGTAGTTAGCTTTTCAAGAATTTGCTGATAGCGCCGTGCAATATCACCTAATGTGTAACTTGAATCAATATCTTCGACATTGACTGAAAAGCCGTACTGAGGATCAAAGCGAGCTTTAACCTTAATGAGTACGTTGAGATCCTTAGAAAGCCCAACTTTGCTTTCACGCTCAAACTTAAGAACAATTTTAGCCGCAGAGAACTTCCAGATGGTTGCTCTGCAGCTGGCGACTACTTTATCCGTATGTTCGTCTTTTTCAGCAAGCTCTAAATAGTAATGTCCACCTTTGATACTTAAGTTTCTAATCTCAGCTTTTACCCATACAGGTTCATTGAAAGCAACCAGAATCACTTCCTGAACAGTAGATAAATATTCGCTTAAGGAAAACTGAGGTTCTGACATTAGATTTAGAATTTAGAATGTATGGTTGGATATTATAAAAGCAGGATTAGAAGTGCAAATTGAGAATGAAGAATTCTTGACCGGTAATCCTCCTATAAATAACCGAATTTGAAGTAGAGGTTCAGCAGCCATTAAAGGAGGCTTTCCTTTGTTAGCTTGGTGCGGTCTTTCATGATTGTAACAATGTATTTTTATGGAGTATTAGCTCTTGTTATAAAGGGTTTATTCTATCATTATTGAATTTATTTCAATAAATTTAACAGGTTAAATATGGGGCTAGTTAGAGTTGATGCTGGAAGTGATAAGTCAAAAGAGCAGATAATTTCATCGTGGAAATCTACCCTAGCTATTCATGAAACAGACTTAAGGCTACCTCAAAAGTCAGCATTGCTTAAATGTTTAGACTATGATTTAAATGATGAAGAAGAACCTGTAATAATTAATATGCCTACAGGGACAGGAAAAACGGGCGTCATTGCATCATTGTTATTTAAAGCAATATTTAAGAGGACGCTAATCGTTGTTCCATCCGACTCTTTACGGAAACAAATAAGTGATGATCTAATCGATTTTAAAAAGTATATTAATTGGGGGGTTCTTCCTGAAAATAGTGAACAACCTATTATTTCTAGGTTAGAGCCAAAAGATATTGATAAAATTGTTGAACATGATTTAGAAGAACAGTTTATTGTCGTTGCAACATCGCAAATTTTTAATTCATTCCAAGATGAAAATTTGAAGGTTTTTTTAAATCAGTTTGATAGGTTGATCTTAGATGAGGCTCATCATAGTGAAGCTCCAACATGGAAAAAACTTCGTGATAATTTCACCCAAAGAAAAAAGAAGATATTTCAATTTACCGCAACCCCTTACAGAGGAGATGGTAAAAAATTAGAAGGAAAACTTATATATCAATATTCAATTGCAAAAGCTTTTGATGAAGGTATTTTTGAGAAAATTCAATTTGAAGCTGTCAATGAATATTATGACGAGAAATCCGATGGAGTTGTCGCAAGGAAAGCATTGGAAATATTACAGAAAGATATTCTTGCAGGACTAGAGCATGTTCTTATGGTGAAAACTTCTACTATTAAACATGCAAAAGAATTAAAAAAATTATATACATCTCTAATAAAAGAATATTTCCCTGAAAAAATGGAAGTTTTATTAGCAACCAGCAAAGATGGAATAAATGAAGAAGATAAAAGTAAATTAAAGGAAGGAAAAACACAAATAGTCGTTTGTGTTGATATGTTTGGAGAAGGGTATGATTTACCTAACTTAAAAATATTAGCTTTACATAAAAAATGTAAGAGTTTGCCAATATTTATGCAATTAGTAGGTCGTTTCACAAGGGTTAATAGAACAAAAAAACTAGGTCAAGCAACAATCATCTCAAATGTTGTTGCAGATGATATTGGAGAGCAATTTCAAGAGCTTTATCAGGCTGATGCAGATTGGAACTTATTGATTGGGAATTTAAGTAAAGAAAAAATGACAGAAGAATTTTTTAGTTCTTCAATTGATGGTGAATATAATCATGAGCTTATAAGAAAATTATTCTCATCAAATTCATTCTATATTAAAAATAGTGCAACAATTTATAAAGAAATTGATGATGATATTAACGAGATTTTTGAAAAAACTAATCTTAAAAAATATTTTAATAAGTTATCGGATAATTATATTTCTGCAATTTTTAGGGAAGAAAATTTAGGAATTATCTTGTCAAGAAAGAAAGTTACCCCTATGTGGGTGTCTAGTGATGAGTTACAATTTGATTTGTTCGATATATTCATATTTCTGAGAAAAGGTACTGACTTATTTATTCATGGAAGTAATAAGGATTTAGTCCAGAATTTAGCAAAAGATTTAGGCTATATTAACTTTAGTTTTCCTGAGTTATTTCGAATGTTTTATGATCTAGAACGTTCAGCGTTTGCAAATTTAGGCATGTTATCAACATCTAGAAATATAAGATTTAGAATGTTTACTGGTACAGATGTCTACAAAGAATTAACACAGCAAGATTTAAATAATAATGCATTATCAAATTTGTTTGGCCATGGTTACATTGACGGTAAGAAAGATAGCTTGGGGTGCTCTAGGAAGGGTATCACATGGTCAATGTCTAGTGCTAACATTTATCAATGGGTCAAATGGTGTGAATCGTTATATGACAAAATTCATAATGAAAATATTCCTATTGATTCATTTGTTAATAATATGCTTGAGCCATTTAGTGTTGAAAACTTAGCTAACTTTAAAATTCTCACCATCTCACCTGTTGATTTAATTTCTAAGGCTGTTAATTTGATACGGATCAGAGGAGAGTTGGGCTTAAAAATATTAAATTTTAGCTTTTATGAGGTTTTAAATGTTAAACAAACTGAAGAGAAAATATGTTTCTCCATAAAGATTTATTTTGAAGATGATTATTTTTGTACACTTGATTATATCTATGATTTAACTCATGGTTTTATTTTAGTTTCCGAGTCTTATAATAGAATAAAACTTAATTGTGAGTCAGATTTTATTAAGGAACTTCCCAAAAAACTTGGGCTTGTTGCTTGGACTTCAGGTTTTGAAGTAATTAGTTTAAATGAAAAAATTGGTTATAAGAACAAATATTCTTACACATTAGCAAAAGATAATGTAACTGAGTTGGACTGGAATGGGGTGGAGATAAATAAAGAGAGTTGGAAGTTTGGGGCAGTGAAAAACTCTGTTCAGGGTAAAATAATTGATGTACTTCAATCTCAAGAAAATAAGCCGAACATATTGTTCTATGATGATGGTAGTAATGAACTTGCAGATTTAGTTGGATTTTGGATTGATGAAGAACAGCAAAAAGTATGTATGCGTTTATATCATTGTAAATATGCTATAGGTACAAAATCTTCTATTGGAGCTGTGAATGAGCTGGTTCAGCAAACTCTTTCAACTTGTGATAAATTATCTGATGCAATAAAAGCATTAAAACAATTAAAGATTAGAGAGAATAACACTTATAAAAAGACTAAAAATAGTAGATTAATATTAGGTGAAATGTCAGATTTAGATGCTTTGATTAAAAAGTATAGAACTTATGACGTTACTATAGAAATAGTATTAGTCCAACCAAGCCTTGATTATTCTGAATTAAACTCTCGTGTTGAATCAGTATTAGGACAGTTGGCATGTATTATTAAACAGACCTTGAATGCTGAAACTTATTATATTATTAAATAAGTATAATGCAGATGAAATACGAAAGAGATATTTAGTTTACATCACTAATGAAATTAATCTATCAATGCTTCTCCCAATAGGGTAGAAGCATTAATTTATACTATTTATTTTTTATTTTCACAAAATTTAGCTCAATCAGCCATTAATGCTTTACGTTTTTCGAGATAAGCTCCACGTAAATAAGCGGCTTCAACTTCATCAGGTAATTTATGTGCAAGGACATGTTCACAAACTTCACGAGGATAATCGGTCATATCAGTAGCCCAGTCACGAAATGTCGCCTTAAAACCATGAGTGGTAATTACTCGATTTTGTTTTGAGTCAGTATAGCCTAGCCTTTTTCCTTAAGTTGCTGTTCATGCATACACTTAAGCAAAGTTATTGGGAACTAAAAGTAGAGGTGGTACTTAAACTGGTTACTAGTTACAGATTTCTATTAATAATAAATATATAAAACAATATATTACAAATATATATGATGCGTAGGTTACGCATCATATATAAAACGTTCTAGTTTGATATAATTGATGCAATCAATCCTCTGATAGGTTTCATTTAAATTTCATGAGTCTTACTGAAATTAAAGTTCGCCAAGCTCATTGCAAGGAAAAAACTTGTTTTTTATCCGATGAAGATGGACTTAGCCTGAAGATTGAGCCGAGTGGAAGAAAATCTTGGTGCTATCGCTATACCGATCCACAAACAAAAAAACGTCGCCGCATTCAGTTAGGACTTTATCCTGATTTATCGCTGAAAAAGGCACGACAAGTCAGAGATGACTTTAAAGACAATAATTTCTGTTTTGAACATGATACTTTCTCTAATGTCATCACCTTTGGTAAGGTCGGGGAGGAATGGCTACAGTTCAAACTGAAGAATGCATTTAATGATTTACCTCGCTGTGGTGTACTGCAGTTAGCAGAAAGATGTTTACAGCAAGATATTTATCCAGACCTTCAGGATTTACCTTTTCAAAACATCAAGCGCTATGACCTGGTTTCAGTAATCAAAAAAATAGAGGGACGCCAAGTAAAAGAACCTGTCAAAAAAGCTTGTAGTTATTTGAACCAAATTTATGACTACGCTGTAGCGATGGGTTATTGTGAGTTCAACATCGCTCATGGTTTAAATAAAATCACCATTAACAGCAAAATTAAGAAAAATTATCCGTATTTGAAAGCGGAGGATATATCTGATTTTAAGAATAAATTACAAAAATTGGATGTCCATCCCATTATTAAAAAAGCATTAATGTTCAAATTGCATACTGGCGTACGAGGGGCTGAATTGTTATTGGCTGAGCCTCATCATTTTGATCTAAAAGAAAAAATTTGGAAAATACCTGCCTTGCATATTAAACAGTTTCGACGAAAAGTCATATTAGGCCATGAGATTCCAGATTTTTTAGTTCCACTTTCAAATCAGGCTTTAGAGATTTTGAAAGACGTTATGCAGTGGTCATACGGTGAAAAATACCTTTTTGCTAGCCCTCGCAAACACAATCAACCGATTCATTTTAATACTCTAAATATGGCCATACGTAAGATGGGGTATGGCAAACATCAACTATCTTCTCATGGATTACGTTCTACTTTTAGTACCATTTTGAATGACTCAGGTTTGTTCCAAGATAATTGGATTGAGGCACAACTTTCACATATTGATAAGAACCGTACCCGTGCCAGCTATAATCACGCTGACTATTTAGCTCAACGGACTGAAATGATGCAGTGGTGGGGTGATTATTTAAGTACAAGTAAGTGAAAATCGTACTTTTATACATAAACTTAAAACATGATGGGGTGTCAAATGGATAGTAAACAATATACTTACCGTGTTACATGGTCAGCAGAAGATAATGGGTATGTTGGGTTGTGTGCTGAGTTTCCATCATTGTCTTGGCATGATGCGGATCAGTCTAAAGCATTCTCAGGAATAGAGGAGCTCGTTGCTGATGTTGTCGCTGATATGATTAGCAATAATGAAAAAGTTCCTACACCACTCTCTGGAAAAATATAGTGGTCAGTTTATTGTCCTTGTTCTCAGTGGTTTAACAAAAACTAGCCCTCGAAGCCGCAGAACGTAGTGTGGACATGAATCATTTAGTATCAGTAAAAAGAGCTATGTAATTTTAGTCTGTACTAATGTCTAGTAGGAGTGAGTGATAGAGCAGGAACAAGAATTTATGCTTCATATATTCTGTGAGTCGTATGAATTAATGGGTATTTTTACAGAAAGTTTCTTTGATTTAGTGCTTTTTATTTTAAAAAATTAATTTTTAAATACAACTTAGGCTAATTGATAAACACTATCTGGAAAGATTAAAAGAAAATATTTTCTAATTTCTGCTAATTCATTTAAGGCAGGTTCCCTTTCAAGTAGTTGAAATGTCCAAATAAGTACAGCCTGATGATTATCATAGCAAGTATTTACTCCAAGAAAATTAGCCATTCCATAACTTCTATTGATGTTCATTTCTTTAATTAGTTGATTTCCTAAATCACGAGCTTGCTGGCTGATCCATAACTCATTTGGCAACATGGCGGTCATCTCCACAAAATAATCTAATGCAGGTTCAATCCTTATACTTAAAAAGTTATAATTTAGTTGAAATAGATAAATTATACTTTCTATAAGTTTTAATAACCTGCTGTAGGTTAATTTTAGCAAAGTATTACTCAGGCAACAACTTTAAATAACCCACAGCAAGTTATTTTTTGTAAATTAATTTAAATATGATTACTTGTAAGTTATCTAGCCTCATGGGCGATAGAAAAATTTTAAAATTAAGTGAAGTGGTGCATGCAACAGGTATCAATCGCAATACGCTCACAAGTATGTATTATGACCGCGCTGTACGTATTGAATTACCAGTCGCCGATAAGTT
>NZ_JBSYVT010000069.1:0-8337 GCF_054112845.1 Acinetobacter sp. NigerLNRRAM0016 | reverse complement strand
ACAATGGTCTACAAGGCAGTAAAACGAGCAGATTTTGAGTATTCAAACGCAGCGCGTGGATAAGTGTATCGGGGAGAGAAAATATCTGATGCTGAAGCGGAAAAACTAAAGCATAAATGGGCTAAAAAAGACCTGATGGACAATGCAAAAAAAGATGGATCGTTCACACCAGAATCATTAGAAATGTTCAAAACCTTGGTGAATCATGTATCACCACGGGAGTTGACCGCCAAACAGCAAGCTTTGACATACCATAGCCTTAAACGCTACACAGATTGCGTATTTAACCTTTATGAAGTCACCGCTAAACAAACACCTCCAGCAAAACTAAAACGACCGTACAGCATGCCTAGACTGGATGGTACGGATAACCCTTGGAACCAAGGCAAACGAGAAAACGATGTCTATATATACAAGGGGATTGAGTACAAAGGCATTGAAGCGGAAACAGCAATGCATAAAGTGGTGATTGCATCAGAATTAACGGCAATTGCCGGATTGGATAATCAGTTAGCGAATCTGGCCAACGAAACAGGTGTAGCGTTGTTTTCAGAATTTATTGAAGTTGCACACCAGAACAATGATTTAAAGGATTTAACATATGTAGTTTTTGATTATGTAAAACATCTAATTGTGACGATTGATCGCTATTTTGATTTAAAACTGAAATCTAACGTGTCGGTCAGTATTTCAGTGAACCGAGTAGCTGGCTATTCAAGGTATAGCATAGTTCAACGGAAATAGACG
Organism: Acinetobacter sp. NigerLNRRAM0016; assembly: GCF_054112845.1. Lineage (NCBI taxonomy): Bacteria > Pseudomonadati > Pseudomonadota > Gammaproteobacteria > Moraxellales > Moraxellaceae > Acinetobacter > Acinetobacter sp. NigerLNRRAM0016. The sequence goes on along the minus strand of NZ_JBSYVT010000069.1, from coordinate 7,590 downwards.
CACGAACGCAACCAGTGACATTACATGTGTCGTCAATGACAGCTTATGTGTCTCGAACGTGCACGTAATTTTGGATTGATTGGTTTGAATGCAGAAAATGTAAATTATGCAAAGTAACACCATGAATATAGCTGATGATTGTACGGTAGTACGTAGACCGTATCAAAGAATGACGACAGCTAACATGCTTAAGATTTGTTATAATAAACAAATTGTTAGTATCTAAACGACACATGAGCTGTCATTTTTTGGAAATTGCGACTACCCTATTCATTTTAATTCGAACTTTAACTTATGTTCACCTGAAGTCTAGTTAATAAAACTTTTAATAATTTTATTTATTATTTTCAATAACTTATATAAATAAAAAAATAATTATAAATTTTTGGTTCATGAACCTAATGAATTTATTGATACTTTTATAAAATAGAGTTAATTTGTCCGAGAGATATGGGTAGATATCTATTTTTGGTCTTTTTAGTGATTAGAGATATGACCATTGTCATCAAATTTTAAGGAATTCCTTAAGTTTTTTTCTTATAATTCAATAAAATAATTTTGAATACTCAAAAATTAAATGTAATATAAGTCACATTATGAACCGTTAAGTGAAATACGTTTTGCTTAAACGAATGATTGAGTTAGATCATCTAAATGATGATCGTGCTAGAAGACTCAGGTTTTACACCAAAATATTTGGCAGACTTTATTTTAAATACAATCCTAAACTGAATATAAAAAACCTTCGGAGGGCTTATTTGGCCAAACTAACCATCAACCTGAAAAAACTAAATTCTTACGCTAAGTATTTTTTCTAAAAGACACCGTACATATAGCATTACTTTATGTTAATAAAAATTTAGCATCATTTTTGACGCTTATTTGTTGTATGTGCAAAAGCAAGACATTTTAAATAAAGAATCTTTTAATATGAAAGTTACATATCCAGAGACAGGTATATACGAGCACGAACTCAAAGCAATTGATAAGATTAAAAAGGTCTTTGATCGTGGCGAAAAAACTAAAAACTGGCGAGCATATGCTGGTTTTGAATTTATGCATAAAAATGGAAAAAAAGCAGTAGCGAAAGGTAGTTCTGAGAAATTTGAATATGATCTCCTAATTATTACTCATGCAAACATTTTGGTCATTGAATTCAAGGACTGGAACGGTAAGGAAATTACAAAAGTTGCAGGAAAATGGTACGTAGGTAATAAAGAGCAAGATTCATGCCCTGTAGCTAAAAATGTAAAAAAAATGCAAATTATAGTTAATAAACTAAAGGATAAAGTTTCAGAAAAGAAAGCTAAGGGCATTACATTTCATTACCAAAGTGTTTCTCACTTTGTTGTCATGTGTGGTAAAGCAGATTATTCGCGCCTGCCTCCAGAAGATTTAGAGCACATTCTTTCGATAGATGAGTTTATACAATTAGCTCAACAGAAGAATTTTAATAATATGTTCCGCAAGCATCTGGAACGTGATGGTCGCATATATGATATTAAAAAAGAATATCACGCCATTATTGATGAAATTTTTGCGCCTGACCAAATTCAACCACGCTCTTTGATTATTAATAATCATGAACGAGGTGACTTGATCTTACCGCATCCTAAAAAGATTTATAGCGAGTATAAAGCGCATTCATTGACCATCGTTGGTGAAAAATCTTTAATGCGTTGTTGGGATTTTAATGAATTCAAGTTGAGTAACTCAAGAATGAGTCAGCCTCAACATCGATTCAACTTGATCTGCAATGAGCGCCGGGTTTTCCAAAAAATTAAAACAGAAAAGCCTGATCTTTATCAAAGTTGTTTGCACCCGATTACAAACCCAAGTCTTGATGACATGACATCAAAATATAATGAGTTGTATGAGTTGCCTGAGAACAGCTATCGAGTCAACGAATTCATCGGCGCTTATGCTGAGAAAATGTCTGAATCTGAGAAATTGGATTTATTCCAGATTTTGCTTGGTAAATTTAATCACCTACATCAAATGGGAATTACTCATGGTGATGTGGGTGATCATAGTGTGTGGATCTCTTATAAAAAGGAGATATTGCTATCCAATTTTTCGGCAGCAAATGATCAAACACAGCCCTCGAAAATTGACCCTGAACTGGCTAACGAACTCCCATTTTTGAATACAACAGCTCATCTTCCGAATCTTGCGCTGACAGCTGCACAAAAGGATGTGTATTGGTTAGGGCAGTTAATCCTTCATATTTGGAAGAATGCTCGACTGAGCCCACGTTCATTGAAAAAATTTAGTCTTGAGGAGCGAGATCAGAACCACTGGTTAGAGCGTATTTTAACACGAGCTTTGACAGGGAAATATGATAATGCATGTGCAGTATTCCAAGATTTCTTAGCTCAAAAACCTGCTGAACAAGTTAGTTATGAACTTGATGCAGATGTACTGAATCCATATTTAAATCAGACAAATACCTATATCAGTTACCCGATATTTGGCGCGCCTATTGATGCTAACCAAAATTTTACACTCTATGCATCAGGCAACATGTTAGTCAAAACATGGATGGGTAAAGTTGCATCTGCAATGACAACTTATCAAAAGAGTTGTTTTAAGCGATTCTTTGAAGAACTTAAAATGACGCAGGCTCTCAATTTGCCATACCTTCCTAAGATTATTGATTTTGGTTTATCAACTAGCACAGCATGTGTGTATCTAGTAACTGAAATGGTAAAGGGTGAAGCTTGGTCAACGGTTATTGAGGGCTTAACTGAGGATGAAAAAAATGAACTTTCACTTCAGTTATTGCATTCTCTGAAAAAATTTCATGAGCATGGCTTTCAACATGGAAACTTGGATGATGAAAAGATTCTAGTAGATAAAACAAACTTGAAAGTTAGTTTTAATGATTGCTTCCATCCTGAAGTACCACAACCTGATTCTTCTAATGCTTATTTCCCATCTGATATTGAAGATCCAACAGTCATTCAGTGTGACAACTTTACTGCATTGAAATTAATCGCAGATCTATACGATATAGACTTGGCTGTGGATGATGTGGCTTCAATGGATCCTACTTTATCCTGGCTAAATACAGCCTTGAGCATAGAAGGAATGGAAGATCCAAGTGTACGCTATATTGATAATTCTCGCTTTATAGAGGCATTTGAATGTAAGGGTGCTATTGTAAAAGAAGCTCCTCAGATTAGTATTTATACAAGTAAGGTTGAGACGCCCTTTACGATTTATCCCGAAAACGGCAAAGTTTATATCCAACTTGAGGCAGCAAGTGAGGGGGATTTTCGATTTACACTTAGCGGAATCAATGGCATGTTAAAAGGGTTTTATAAGCCCCATGAAAATCAATTAAGTTTCCTTGATTTTGTCAAAAAACAAGACCTGTGGTGGAAGGCTAGTAGGGATGCAGATCTGACTATTGATGTTAGCATTGAAGTCCACCCGATATCTGGGATGAGTAAGCGTGACAACATTGTAGAGTTAAATGACTTATTAGCAAAAGATCAAAACTTTAAGGATGCTATTGAACAGTTTAAGCAAGCACAGCTCAAAAGGACTCAAGAGAAAGAGGAAACATTACGGGCTCTGCGTGAACAAAAAGCATTACAAGAAGAGATAGGCGATGTTATAGCTACTGATGAGCTTATGGCACAGCCAATGAGTCATCTGCCTACACATAGCCACTTAATTGATATTGAAACGAAAGAGTTGTGGAAAAAAGTCATGGCGACTGAGCGTCATGCACATCCTACAATCACTCTGTCTGAGCCGTTAAAGATAGTTTCGAGCAAACATTTTAAAGATTCAAAGAGTGCTATTGCATACTATGACTCTGCAGAAGATGTTTCAGCTAAATTTTCAAAGACCGATAAAGTCGATGTAATGTGCACTAAAGAAACTGGGGCGGGAGGTGATTACACTTTCTGCATAGGTACGGTGAATATTGCGCAATCAAAAGTCGGAGAATTGTGGATCGATTTTTGTAAAAAAACAAATGAAGTTCCTGAAGAAGCAACACTGTTTCTACAAAGCAAGGCAGATAAGTCATCTAATCGGAAACGTGCAGATGCTCTGACAAATATTCTGAGTAATAAGGCTGTCATTGAAAATCTCGTAGATTACTTTGAACCATCATTAGTGATTGAAGCAAAAGATTATGAGATTGAAGTGCCTGATGAAGATCTAGATCACTATAACAAATACAAAAATGGGGAATTGGTTAAAGCCCTCAATCCATTACAACGTAAAGCGTTCCGTAATGTGCTTAAGTATGGACCTGTATCACTATTAAAGGGACCACCAGGAACCGGCAAAACTGAATTTATCTCTATACTGGCTCACTATCTCTATGATAAACAAAATGTATCTAACATCTTAATTGTTAGTCAGTCGCACGAAGCTGTAAATACAAGTGTTGAGCGTATACGTCAGCTATGCACAGAGTATGACACACCATTAAGTATTGCTCGAATAAGCAATAAAGAGAGTGCTGTGTCTCCTGAATTAAAAGATGTCTATACAGGCTCAATTATTACGAGCCAGATAGAGCTGTTTAAGTCTAATATTAAAGAAAGAGTGCTTGAGCTTGCAAAAGATTTATCACTTGAAGCTGAATACTTGAGCGATCTTTATGAAATCAGAGTCACTATTTTAAATAGTCTTAAATCTGCGTATCAGTCAATCGACCAAGATGATCTTGATCAAAAGTTTAGTTTCTCATTAGAAGAGTATACCCAGGCTTTCAAATCAGCAATGCATAAGCTGAAGAGCATGTTTGACGGAAATCAAGACTTTTGGGATCAACTGGAAGACTGTATCAATGATAAAGAGATAACAGTATTAAACCAGTTAAATAAGATCGACATGATTACGTTCGCAGCACTTAATCAATACTACGGGGTATCTAATGAGGAAGGACTTAAAGCGAAAGCCTTGATCAATATTGCCCTAGATTATGAACCATTAATTGAAAGCCAAAATGCTAATTATGAAAGTTTTCTGGTCAAAACAAGGCAATTAGTCTGTGGCACATGCGTTGGTGTTGGCCAACAAAGTATTGGAATCGCCAATCACGTATTTGATTGGGTGATTATTGATGAAGCAGCACGTTCAATCGCTTCAGAATTGGCAATTGCAATGCAGTCAGGTGCACGTATTTTATTAGTTGGGGATCAAGACCAACTTCCTCCACTATATTCGAGCGATCATATAAAGGCTTTAGCTAAGCAACTTAAGATATCAGATGATGATTTGGAAGATAAATTACAAAGCGACTTTGGCCGTATCTTTAATTCACATTATGGACTAAAGGCTAGTTCAGAACTCTTGTCACAGTACCGAATGAGTCCGAGCATCGGCGAATTAGTTTCAGACTGTTTTTATGAAGGAAAACTTGAAACTGAAGTTGTCGATTCTCGTGGTTTAAGTGATGAAGAGCTGAAAGAAATTAAGTTAAAGCGGATTGTGCCTGATAACTATGCATCCGACATCGTAATAGAATTGAATTCAACAGTTACTTGGGTGGATACTGGGAATGCTGAGCATTTCAAAATGGAGAAAGGTAGTAGTATTTATAACCCACATGAAATTAATGAAATTATCGATTTTCTTCAGCGGATTGACCAAGACAAACTCTTGTTAAATAAATTAGTGCCAGAGCCTGATTCCCTTAAAGAGCCTGCTATTGGTGTAATTTGTACCTATGCTGAGCAAAAAAACCGGTTAAGAAAAGCCTTCTCTTTGTGTGAAGTGTCAGATGCATTGAGATCAATTGTGCGTATTGATACGGTGGATAGTTATCAAGGTAAACAGAATAAGATCATCATTCTCTCAGTTACGCGAAATGATCCAACTAAGTTTCCTGCATTTTTGAAGTCACCAAATCGTGTGAACGTGGCTTTATCTCGCGCAATGGATCGTCTTGTAATCTTTGGTGCGTCAGAAATGTGGCAAGGAGTCAACAGTAACTTACCTTTAGGACGCGTATTAAATTACATCAAGTGCCGTGAAAATCAGACTTTAGAATATCGATATATTTCAAAACGCGCCATTGTCAAAATAGTACAAAACAATCCGCACATTAATAAAAATAGATCAAAAAAATATAGAAAGGCAGGGGTATAACTCATGGAAAATTCACTAAGAAGCTATCATGACGTAGATGTTACATTGCCATCACAACTATTCAATGTGGCATTTAGCTATACCACAACAGATACCTTAGATTTTATTGATTCTATGGTATTGCGCCTATTGGTAATTGCACCACTTTCTGCTGAAAAAATAGCGCGGTTCTTAGGGTTATCTAATCATGAAACAGATGTGCTATTAACTAAATTATTAAAACAAATGCAGATAAAACATCTTGAAGATGATCGATTTGCTCTGACTCAGCGACTTGAGAAAGCATTCTCGGATGTTTGTGCAATTCCTTATGTAAATAAGATTGAGGACAATATTCAAAAGATGAGTTTTGAGATGATTGGCTTGAATCCTGAGCCAGTTAATCCCAACGCATCTGACAATGGGGCAAATTCAATTAAATTAGATGCTTCTAACCAATACCTTTCAAATGGTGAGTCTTTGGTTAGTAAGGAGTTTCAGAAAAATTTTCGATTTTATTTCAGCCAAGGATTAGTTAAGTTGAATCCATCAGTGGATGAAAAGAAGCTGCAACTGTATAAAATGAGCCAAGTGGAAAAATTGCGAGACCATTCTCGTCGTTTTACATTACCATTGACGCTTGATGAGAATTATACACCTACAGAGATTAGTGATTTTAATCACATGGAAAATCTTAACAAAATCGAAGATTCTCTTTACGCTGCTCTTAGATCAGCTAAGAAGCCACAAAATATTGAGGATATTCTAAAGGTACTCCATGAATTAGATATGGAGGATACTTTTTCAGTTGAATCTATTTTTAGCGAGAATAAGCTTAATTTAGATCGCTTATTTAAGCTAGAACACAAATCCAATGAATACTTTATCGGGCCAATATATTCTAAGGAAAATTCAGACCTGTTTTTCAAAACAATCAAACAATATCAAGACCAGAATAATGATGATAAACAGCTGTATTGGTTAGCTCCATCAGATGAATTTTGGGGTAAGTCAGATAGATTTAGTGATTTTATTGATCGTTTATCGACAACCACAATTACCAAAAACTTTAAATGCTTCTTACCAGTGGCATACAGAAATGATAAACAATCAATCGCAAGTTATAAAAAACTAATCACAGCTGAGGCAGGAGCCAAGCACTTTCTAACGTTTAAGGAAAGTAGTGTAGTTTTTGACGGTAATTTTGAGCTTTTGGTTATGAAAGACTCTTTTTGTGTTTTGATTATTCACGTTAGTGATTCATCCACAAATATTTTAACAACAGTGCCTGTGGGTATTATTGTCAAAAATAAGGCTATTGCCCAATCGTTTTATAAGTTTTTTGAAGACTTAGAGAACGATGGAGAGAACTTCTTTGGTTTATTAAATTCTAAAAAATAGAATAATCATCTTAAAAAGCTAGCAGATTTGCTAGCTTTTTTAAACTCAAATTAGAGTGGCAACAATCCAGACCAGACATTTCTACTTTGAAGT
>NZ_JBSYVT010000068.1:0-8532 GCF_054112845.1 Acinetobacter sp. NigerLNRRAM0016 | reverse complement strand
CATATTTTTGCTACAGTGAACCAAATTAAGATCATCTATTTACTAGGCCTCGCATTTGCGGGGTTTTTAATGCTGAATAAAAGGAAAACTTGATGGAATTGCCCAATATTATGCACCCGGTCGCGAAGCTGAGCACCGCATTAGCCGCTGCATTGATGCTGAGCGGGTGCATGCCCGGTGAAATCCGCCCGACGATTGGCCAGCAAATGGAAACTGGCGACCAACGGTTTGGCGATCTGGTTTTCCGCCAGCTCGCACCGAATGTCTGGCAGCACACTTCCTATCTCGACATGCCGGGTTTCGGGGCAGTCGCTTCCAACGGTTTGATCGTCAGGGATGGCGGCCGCGTGCTGGTGGTCGATACCGCCTGGACCGATGACCAGACCGCCCAGATCCTCAACTGGATCAAGCAGGAGATCAACCTGCCGGTCGCGCTGGCGGTGGTGACTCACGCGCATCAGGACAAGATGGGCGGTATGGACGCGCTGCATGCGGCGGGGATTGCGACTTATGCCAATGCGTTGTCGAACCAGCTTGCCCCGCAAGAGGGGATGGTTGCGGCGCAACACAGCCTGACTTTCGCCGCCAATGGCTGGGTCGAACCAGCAACCGCGCCCAACTTTGGCCCGCTCAAGGTATTTTACCCCGGCCCCGGCCACACCAGTGACAATATCACCGTTGGGATCGACGGCACCGACATCGCTTTTGGTGGCTGCCTGATCAAGGACAGCAAGGCCAAGTCGCTCGGCAATCTCGGTGATGCCGACACTGAGCACTACGCCGCGTCAGCGCGCGCGTTTGGTGCGGCGTTCCCCAAGGCCAGCATGATCGTGATGAGCCATTCCGCCCCCGATAGCCGCGCCGCAATCACTCATACGGCCCGCATGGCCGACAAGCTGCGCTGAGCCATGGCTGACCACGTCACCCCCAATCTGCCATCGCGCGATTTCGATGTGACAGAGGCGTTTTATGCGAAGCTGGGCTTTGCGACGAGTTGGAAGGATCGCGGCTGGATGATCCTGCAGCGCGGCGGTTTGCAGCTCGAATTCTTCCCCTATCCTGACCTCGACCCAGCTACGAGCTCGTTCGGCTGTTGCCTGCGGTTGGATGATCTCGATGCCATGGTGGCATTGGTGAACGCGGCGGGAGCCGAGGAAAAAAGCACCGGCTGGCCGCGCTTCAAAGCTCCGCAACTGGAGGCGAGCGGCCTGAGGATCGGCTACCTGATCGATCCCGACTGCACGCTGGTGCGGCTGATCCAGAACCCCGACTGACCGCATGCCCGCGAAAATCAAGATTTGCGGGATCAGCACACCCGAGGCGCTCGATGCGACCATCGCGGCGCGGGCGGACTATGCCGGGTTGGTGTTCTATCCAGCGTCGCCCCGTGCGGTTACGTCGAATGTCGCGGGCGCTTTGACATCGCGCGCAGCTGGCCAGATCGCCATGGTCGGTTTGTTCGTCGATGCGGATGATGCTGTCATCGCCGACGCACTGGTGGCAGCCAAGCTGAACGCGCTGCAGCTGCACGGTTCGGAATCGCCCGAACGCGTGGCCCAGTTGCGCGCGCGGTTTGGCAAGCCGGTGTGGAAGGCGCTGCCCGTCGCCAGCGCCAGCGATGTCGCACGCGCCGCAGCCTATGCCGGGGCGGCGGACTTGATCTTGTTCGACGCCAAGACCCCCAAAGGCGCGCTGCCCGGCGGCATGGGGTTGGCGTTCGACTGGTCGCTGCTGGCCGGATATCGCGGTGCCTTGCCGTGGGGGCTGGCAGGCGGGCTAAATCCGACGAATGTTGCCGAGGCGATTGCGCGCACCGGAGCGCCGCTGGTCGATACCTCCAGCGGCGTCGAAAGCGCGCCGGGCGTCAAGGATACCGACAAGATTACCAATTTCGCCTTTGCGGTGCGCTTGGCCTAAATCGCGTCGATCAATAGGCGTCGTTCAGCGCAAAGATCGGCTTGCGGGTGCGCCACTGCCCTCGGGTGAAGTCGGGAAAATCTAACGTGCGATTGCCCTCAGCAATCGATTGTTCCGACAGAGGCGTGATCGCGCTCCAGGCCAGCGCGTCGTAAATGTCGATTGGCATCGGGGCCTTGGCCTTCAGCGCCTCGACAAAAGCGTGGATCACGAACCAGTCCATCCCGCCATGCCCGGCCCCTGCCGCCAGATCGGCGTAGCGTTTCCATAGCGGGTGATCGTATTTCGCAAACCAGCCCTCGGCAGGCTCCCAGCGGTGCGGCTGTGGGCTCTTGCCCTCCAGATAGATCGACTTGTTGACGTCCATCCACAGCCCCTCGGTGCCTTGCACCCGAAAGCCGAGAGAATAGGGGCGCGGCAGCGAGGTGTCGTGGCACAGCATGATCGTTTCACCATTAGTGCAGCCGATCATGGTGTTGACCACATCACCCAGTGCGAATTTCACCTCGGCGTTGGGATGATCGGCAGAGCCGTTCTTGACGACATAATCATGCAGCCCGCGCGCCTTACAGCCGAAGCCGCCAGCGCCCGCTTCGCCCGGCAACGCGACCTTCAGGGTGCGGGTCTGCGGCGGGTAGCACACGCCGGCATCGGCGCAGCCCTGGTACTTCACGGTCAGGGTGGTCGCGCTCGCGCCGGCCGCGGGCGTGCCGGTGAGGGTGCCGAGCAATTCCTTGCGGTAGGTTTCGACGTCGCCGAAGAATTCGTCGCGGTAGGCCTTGCCCTTCGGCAGCGCCATGGTCGCGCCGGTGAAGGCGGCATCGGCCTTGACCGAGGTGCGGTGCCGGTACAGGTAATAGCCGTCGGCGATCCGCCAGCGCACCTCGATGCGGTCCGGCGCGGTGGCCTGCGCGGACAGGACGAAGACCTCGTCGACCGGCGGCAGTTCGAAGTCCTGGGCGACGGCCGAGGTCGCGGGCAGCGCAAGCAGCAGGGCGAGCCCGGCCAGCCAGCGGCGCAGGCGGATCGTGGATGCGGTCATTGGCTCAGTTTACCGGTCGGCTCTCGGCGGCCAGCCATTGCAGGTATTCGGGCAGGCCGGACGCGGCTTCGACCGCGAGCAGCTCCGGGAGTTCGTAGGGATGCAGTTGGCGCAGGCGTTCCTGCAGGGCGGGGTAGGCCTCGGCACTGGTCTTGACCAGCAGCAGGACCTCGGCCGCGGCCTCGACCTTGCGTTGCCAGCGATAGACCGAACGCAGGCCGGGCAGGAGGTTGACGCAGGCGGCCAGGCGCTCGGCCACCAGCGCGGTGGCGATGCGCTCGGCGCTGTCGGCGTCGGGACAGGTGCAGAAGCAGATCAGGGCGCTCACCGGCATAGGGTAGCGGCTGCCCCGATCCGGCGGGCCTGGCGGACATCCGCGTGCGGCCCTTGAAAGTCGGCGGGCCCGCCCCATCTCGGTGGCATGCCGGGTTCGCCCGGTTCTGTTGTCCGCGGTTTGGCACTCGCTTCGCGCGACTGCTAAAATCGCCGGGTTTTTCCACGTCAATCAACCATTTACCGAGGTTGCCATGTCCAATATCAAGCCGCTGCACGACCGCGTGGTCATCAAGCGCATGGAAGAAGAGAAGCTGTCCGCCGGCGGGATCGTGATCCCGGATTCGGCCACCGAGAAGCCGATCAAGGGCGAAGTCGTCGCCGTCGGCACCGGCAAGGTGCTGGACAACGGCCAGGTCCGCGCGCCGCAGGTCAAGGTCGGCGACAAGGTGCTGTTCGGCAAGTACAGCGGCACCGAAGTGAAGCTGGACGGCGTCGAGCTGCTGGTGGTGAAGGAAGACGACCTGTTCGCGATCCTCGGCTGATCGCGCGTCGCTCCCACACATTTCTCATCCGAATAATTTTTCGAGGTAATTCGCAATGGCTGCCAAGGACATTCGTTTCGGCGAAGACGCGCGCTCCAAGATGGTGCGCGGCGTCAACGTGCTCGCCAACGCCGTGAAGGCGACCCTCGGCCCGAAGGGCCGCAACGTCGTGCTGCAGAAGAGCTACGGCGCGCCGACCATCACCAAGGACGGCGTCTCCGTCGCCAAGGAAATCGAACTGGCTGACGCGTTCGAGAACATGGGCGCGCAGATGGTGAAGGAAGTCGCTTCCAAGACCTCCGACAACGCCGGCGACGGCACCACCACCGCCACCGTGCTGGCGCAGGCGTTCATCCGCGAGGGCATGAAGGCGGTCGCCGCCGGCATGAACCCGATGGACCTGAAGCGCGGCATCGACCAGGCGGTGAAGGCCGCGGTCGGCGAACTGAAGTCGCTGTCCAAGCCGTCGTCGACCAGCAAGGAAATCGCCCAGGTCGGCGCGATCTCCGCGAACTCGGATGCCAACATCGGCGACCTGATCGCGCAGGCGATGGACAAGGTCGGCAAGGAAGGCGTGATCACGGTCGAGGAAGGCAGCGGCCTGGACAACGAACTCGACGTGGTCGAGGGCATGCAGTTCGACCGCGGCTACCTGAGCCCGTACTTCGTCAACAACCAGCAGTCGATGTCGGCCGACCTGGATGATCCCTTCATCCTGCTGTACGACAAGAAGATCTCCAACGTGCGCGACCTGCTGCCCGTCCTCGAGGGCGTGGCCAAGGCCGGCAAGCCGCTGCTGATCGTGGCGGAGGAAGTCGAAGGCGAAGCGCTGGCGACCCTGGTGGTCAACACCATCCGCGGCATCGTCAAGGTCTGCGCGGTGAAGGCCCCGGGCTTCGGCGACCGTCGCAAGGCGATGCTGGAAGACATGGCGATCCTGACCGGCGGCGTGGTGATTTCCGAGGAAGTCGGCCTGTCGCTGGAGAAGGCCACCATCAAGGACCTCGGCCGCGCCAAGAAGATCCAGGTGTCGAAGGAAAACACCACCATCATCGATGGCGCCGGCGAAGGCGCGGGCATCGAGGCGCGCATCAAGCAGATCAAGGCGCAGATCGAGGAGACCTCCTCCGACTACGACCGCGAGAAGCTGCAGGAGCGCGTGGCCAAGCTGGCCGGCGGCGTTGCGGTGATCAAGGTCGGTGCCGCCACCGAAGTCGAGATGAAGGAAAAGAAGGCGCGCGTCGAAGACGCCCTGCACGCGACCCGTGCGGCCGTCGAGGAAGGCATCGTCCCGGGCGGCGGCGTCGCCCTGATCCGTGCCAAGGCGGCGATCGCCGGCATCAAGGGCGTGAACGAAGACCAGAACCACGGCATCCAGATCGCCCTGCGCGCGATGGAAGCCCCGCTGCGCGAGATCGTGACCAATGCCGGCGATGAGCCGTCGGTCATCCTCAACCGCGTGGTCGAAGGTTCGGGTGCGTTCGGCTACAACGCCGCCAACGGCGAGTTCGGCGACATGATCGAGTTCGGCATCCTGGACCCGACCAAGGTCACCCGCACCGCGCTGCAGAACGCCGCGTCGATCGCGGGCCTGATGATCACCACCGAAGCGATGGTGGCCGAGGCCCCGAAGAAGGACGAGCCGGCGATGCCGGCCGGCGGCGGCATGGGCGGCATGGGCGGCATGGATTTCTAAGCCCCGCGATCCATCAAGCAAGACCACAAAGCCCGGCCTCGTGCCGGGCTTTGTGCGTTCTGGCGTCCGAGGCGGGAGACTTCCTACCCGCCCCGCGGCAATGTCTGACGCGAAGATCAGAAAACGCCGATATGAACGCGTGCTCGCGGGCGCAACCCTGAGCAGCCGTCCCTGCAACGGAGCGCTGCGTGCCGCGCCTGACCGCACCCCGGCGGCAGGCCGAGGTGTGCGCGCCACTGCCGGCCGCCCACGCCGCTGCGCGTTAGGCGCGCCACCTGCCCGAGCGCACGCTGCTGTACGCGCTAGTGCAGGCGCACTACCCGGACTTCATCGCGCGTCTTGAGGCCGAAGACCGCCCGCTGCCCGAGTATGTGCGCGAGGAGTTCGAGACCTACCTGCGCTGCGGCGTGCTCGAGCACGGCTTCCTGCGCGTGGTCTGCGAGCACTGTCGTGCCGAGAGGCTGGTGGCGTATTCCTGCAAGAAGCGCGGGCTGTGCCCGAGCTGCGGCGCACGGCGCATGGCCGAGTCGGCGCGGCATCTGGTGGACGAGGTGTTCGGCCCGCGGCCGGTGCGGCAATGGGTGCTGAGTTTCCCGTACCCGTTGCGCTTCCTGTTCGCCAGCAAGCCTGAGGCGATCGGCCCGGTGCTGGGCATCGTGCATCGTGTGATCGCCGGTTGGCTTGCCGATCAGGCCGGCGTGCCGCGGGATACGGCGCAATGCGGCGTGGTGACCCTGATCCAGCGCTTCGGCAGCGCGCTGAATCTCAACATCCACTTCCACATGCTGTGGCTCGACGGCGTGTACGAGGACACCACCGAGCGTCCGCAGCGCAAGCCGCGCCTGCACCGCACCCGTGCGCCCACATCGGCGCAACTGACGGAACTGGCCAACACCATCGCGCATCGCGTGTGCCGGCACCTGTCGCGCCGCGGCTGGCTCGAAGGCGAAGACGAATCCGTGTTCCTGTCCGACAGCGCGGGTAGCGACGACGGCATGGATGGGCTGCGGATGAGTTCGATGACCTACCGCATCGCCACCGGTCGCGACGCTGGCCGCAAGGTCGTCACGCTGCAAACGCTGCCTGGCGACGCCGGTCCGCTGGAGGGCGACGCCGGCAAGGTCGGCGGCTTCTCGCTGCATGCCGGCGTGGCCGCGGAAGCACACGAAAGCCACAAGCTCGAAAAGCTGTGCCGCTACATCACGCGCCCGGCGATCAGCGAGCAGCGGCTATCGATCTCGCCACAGGGCAGGGTGCGTTACCAGCTCAAGACGCCGTGGCGCAATGGCACCACGCATGTCGAATGGGATGCGGTGGACTTCATCGCCAAGCTGGCGGCACTGGTCCCGCCGCCACGCGCGCATCTCACCCGCTTCCACGGCGTATTCGCCCCGAATGCAAACCTGCGCGCGCAGCTGACGCCCTCGGGGCGCGGCAGGCGGCCTGCGGGCGATGCGGCGCCAGTGGACGTCAGCGCCCACGACGAGCCGCGCAGCCCCGAGCAGAAGCGCCGTGCGATGAGCTGGGCGCAACGGCTCAAGCGGGTCTTTTCCATCGACATCACCACCTGCGCCCACTGCGGCGGCGCGGTGCGGATCGTCGCCAGCATCGAAGACCCCAAGGCCATTCGCGCCATCCTCGCCCACTTCGAGAAACACGGCGCGCTGGAGCAAGCGCACTACCGGCCCGCAGCGCGCGCCCCGCCGCCCGCCGCGTGATGAGGCGCCGGCCACACAGCCGGCAGCCAAGCCAGAGTCCGATCCGATGCGGCCACGACCCCGCAGGGCTGCGCTCGGCCCTGTGCCGGGATTCGGTGAGAAATGGCTACGCACTGAGCCGCTGCACTGGGCTTGGGTGGTCCTCCCGTGATCGTCTTTTTCCTTGGCTCTCCGCTGGCCTTGGAAGCGGGGCGGGCGTCGATCGTTGCAGCTTTTTTGGCAATGGATGTGGCTGCGCTCCCCGCTTTCTGGGCGCTTGGCCTGTTCGGACGCGAGTCGCTACATCTTGGCGTGATGAGCTTGCCAGTGCTGGTGTCAGGCGTCTGGTTGGGCGCGCGGATTGCCCAGCATGTAGAGGAAGCGGTAGCGCGAAAGGTCATTCTCGTGCTGCTGATGCTGCTTGCCTTGGGTAGCTTTGTCTAATGGCCCGTACCCCTCCCGCGACATCCGAATTCAATGACCTAGAGATGTAGGCAAACACCTTGGAACAGAGCATCAGCATGACATCGCCTGCCAAAGACGTTCGTATCGGTATCGGACTGTGCCTGCTCTCGATGTTCATCTTCGCTATGCAGGATGGTCTTACCAAGACCTTGGTCAAAGATCTGCCTGTCGTACAACTGGTGATGGTCAGGTACTGGTTTTTCCTGCTTTTCGCTGTCGTATTCGTGTTGTTGAAGGGAGGGCTGAAAAGAGCGGTCAGAACTGGCCAGCCGATGCTCCAGGTATTGAGGGCATTGCTTGGCGTGTTCGAGATAGCTGTGTTCGGCCTGGCTTTGCGTTACCTAGGGCTGGCGGAAACCCACGCGATATACGCGATATTTCCCCTACTGACCATGTTATTAGCAGCCTTGGTGCTGCGAGAGTCTGTCAGTCTGCGTCAGACCCTGGCAGCCATGGTCGGTTTTGCGGGTACGTTGATCATTCTTCAACCTGGCATGGGCGTATTTAGCGTGGCGTCTCTGATCCCATTGCTTTCAGCCTTCATGTTCGCTGTATTCAACGTGTTAACGCGCAAGATCAGCCAGACTGATTCCTTTTCCACCAATATGTTGTACATGGGCTTTTGGGGAGCCGTGGCCTCGACGATGATGGGAGGTGGGCAGTGGGTGACGCCGACCGCTCCGCAATGGGGGCTGATGTTGGGGTTATGGCGATTTATGTTACTTTAGAGGGGAAAATCCCTAGAACCCCTACGACGACCAAATTGTTATCAAGCTCTACAAAACCAGTATTATTACTAAGATAATTCTTACAAGATAAAGGGATAGTTTTTAACTATCCTTTTTTTAGAATTTCTAAAATTAACATAATACACCTTATACGTAATGCGTTATAATT
>NZ_JBSYVT010000067.1:0-9159 GCF_054112845.1 Acinetobacter sp. NigerLNRRAM0016 | reverse complement strand
AAAGTCTAAAGAATTGACGGTTTTTCCTGATTCATCAATTGCAAATTGGTATTTCGCCATGAATATTCCACCTATTCTGAATAATCAACGTTTTTTCACTACCACCCAACCAAACCAAATATTCGTTTTCAATCGCTTGTTTATAGGCCCAATCAGCTACCCGATGCGAACGCTGAATATCGGTTAAAAAACCCAATTGAGAAATCTCTTGTGTAATCAGTTGATCGTGTAAATAATTCCGTTCCAACCACTGAGTCAAAAATTGTTCCGATGCCAGATAGTTACTTTTTTGTGAATTACATTTATCATCTGCCAACACAAAGTTATGCCCAGTATCTGCTGGGTAAAGTGACCACGGGATAAAGTGATCTACTGCGTATTTATTGTTTTTAAGACTCTTACCACAGTAGAAACACTGGCATTCTTGTAGGTCAATTAAAAAGTTTGCGACTTGCCCTAATTGACTACGACTAGGGGCAAACATAAATTCATCCAGATCAGGTAGCCCATCCAAGACCAGAAGGTTTTGTTTGTTCAGCCGAACGAAATCAATCCAACGTTTCTGGCATAGTTCTTCAATAATTTCACTGAATTGCCTTAAGCAGTACATCACTTTTGGCAATAATTGCAGAGCTTCCTTAGAGTCATTCAAATGGTAGAGAAATTCAAAAGTTTGACCATTTATATTTTGCAAATACACGACTGGCATCTGTTTCACTGTACTCACTACAGATTTTCTGAGTTTTAACCAAAAAACTGAATCTCTTCTTGCAGCGGCGATTGTTTTATATTGTTGTTGTGCTTTTAGGATTTCACTGATGATCTTTGCTTGCTTACCTGTACTTTGTTGAATTGTAAAAGGTTCATATTGGTTAAACTGAAATGGCAGTGACTGTTTCCAATAAAGATCAATAAACTTCTCAGCAATATCCAGATAGTCTAGACGGAGTGTTGCACCAGTATCTTGTCCCTGTTCAATCGCAAGTCGAGTAATGCTCATCAGCAAGGCAAACTTATAGGTTGAAGTGAACGTACCTGACTGCAAAATTTGCTGGATATGCTTAAGGAATTTCAGTTGTTCTTGAGGTGTTGGAACGGCTTCATCACTTACAAACATTGTTCAAGCCTTTTGCTTTTTGAAAAGAATATTCAGCCATTCTTCTGTTCGGTCTGGACGTTTATCAATGCTAATCCACTGCTGCAAAAGCAGTACCTGATCAAAGCCTTTTAACAAATCATGTGCCTGCTGTTCATTTAAGTCGGTAAAGCTACGCCCATCTTTTTCACGATCTTGACTGCCATATTTAAAGGACATATAGCAAACACCATTTGGCTTTAGTGCCGTTAAGATCCTGTACAATACATCTGACAACTTCTCTCGCTCACAGTGCAATAAAGAAGCACATGCCCAAATGCCATCATATTTCCCCTGTGCAGACAATTCATAAAAACTGCCCAATTGCACGGGTAGCCCGGTAAGCTGACGTGCTTTTGCAACCAACTCCTCTGAATAGTCGATTGCCTCTACCTGATGACCCAAATTTTTAAAAGCTAACGTATCTCGACCTGAGCCACAGCCCAGGTCGAGAATAGAAGCATGTTCCGGCAAATACCTTAAAAATGGTGCGTAGAGACTTTCCATCTCAACCTGATAAGTACTATTAAAAAATAAATCAGCATTTTTATTATAGTAGTCAGAATTTTGGTTCATGATTTTTTAAAGGTTTACAATCTCATGATGAAAATTACTTTGATTCTTCGCAAGATGTCAATGATATAAAAACTACATTCAACTTGAAGTTCATATCTTTTCAATTCAGAGTTGATTGGCAACCTGATATTTTTAAGTATAAGATCAACCAAAAGCTTTAAAATTTATAAATACAACCTAAGCGATCAACTTAAATCAAAAATAAAATCAAAAATAAAGAACACACAACCAGAATAATAATATAACAATATAATGTTCCAGTGTACATAAACCAATATTCCAAATCCTAAAAAATAATGTTCCAGTGTACACAAACTAATATTAAAAACCACACAAAATAATATTCCAATGTACACAAATTAATTTTAAAAAGTTCATAAAATAATAGAAAAATGCTTTTAAAAACAAAAAATATGTTAAAAAACAATGCTTTTTATTTTTACAAATTGAAAACACAAAAACTTAATTTAAATGTTGATGAAAATAAAATTAAAATATATTAATAATAATGTTTTATTTTTAGCCATTTGGCACACACATGGGGAAGCATAATTGTATGTCTGTAAAAGATAAAAGCATACCAAATTACCGCGTAGCTGCAAAAAACATAGAGTTAATGTGTTATCCAAAATGCATGCCTGCATATCAAATATGGATTTCTTTATTTGTACAACTCAGTAAAAAAATGCAAGATTACCTTTTAGATTTCGCTTTAAAACAGAAGGTAGAAATCCCTCTTATGGCCACTAACAAACCGGATCATTATTTTTTTAGCAGTCATTTCACATGGATCTATTGTTATTTCTCAAAAGAAAAAGACGAATTAAAGTTTAGAGCTTATGAAAAAAATAATTCATATGACTGCATCATTAATGCCTTAAACGAAGTAAAAATATTGCTCAATTCCGGCCTCCATCGTTCCATTACTGGCTTAGATGTCATTGCACATTGGCTGAATGAGCAATATTTACCAGCTCACCTTCGAGAAGTTTTTGGCCATAGAAGCTTAAGCCATGAGTTTTTACGAGAACTCACTGAACTCCCAAAATCTAAGAGTCCTGCAAGTTTAATTACTACCAATAACAGCCGATTATCGTTAGATAAAATTCTTGCGGGGATTAAATCATGAACGGATATGACTTTTTAGAAGATACTCAAACGCTTAAACTGAAACCCTTTAGGGACTTCTATCAATCGCTGGCTGAAGCAAAACTGGAAGACTATCAAAATCCCATCAAGCTCAATGATTTCATTCATACTGCACAAGTCATTGAACTTAAAAATATTATGAATCAACAGCTTGCTGATACATTAATCAGTGAATATCCGCTCATTCATTATCTCTTCGCCCTGATCAACACGCCATCTGCGCACCAATCAAACGCGCTCAAGTGGGCTATTTTTAATACCCATTGTATTGAATTGCTCGACAGCAAAGAGCACGCAACAACCATAGCTAATCTTTGTATGCGCTTCCGTTTAGCCAGTACGAATCAAAAATATCATTGGCTCTATAATTTTTTACCCTCTCTGCCTCTAGAATTAGAGGATCTAATTGATTTTATAAACAAAAAAGAGCAAGAAAATAAAGAACTTCTGAACCGTTCCCTGCAAAGTCTAAGTAAAGAGCAGATTGGCCAACTGGCAGATATTCGTGTCATCTATCAATATGCATATACTCAATCAGAGCGTCAAAAAAGACACCGTCAAGTTAATTCAAGCATCCAAGAACCTCCCCAAACAGATGTTTACAAGACATCAAGAATGACTCTCGATGATGAGCAAACGCATCAGACCAAGTTTGAACAGGGTACGGCTAAACAATCACGCGAAGATAAAATCATTGAAACAGTTGAAGATCATAACTTTGAATTTAATAGCTTAGAGCAACGTTCTGTTACTGCTCAAGTCATTAATCTCAAGAACAAAATTCTGCATCAAAACAAGAATGCTTTAATGAACAAACCGAATCCACGTGTGTTTGATTTGCCGACTGCACAGTACATTATGCGAATTTTATTTGAACAAGCAGAGGATTCTCCAATTCATGCCTTGCTTTTATTTTCAGTACTCAGTTTCACACATTATGAAGAGCTATTGGTATTTCGAAAACATTTCCGTCTGAGGTCAAAAAGCAAAGAAATCACTTTTAGTCCTAAAAATTGCTATTTTCGACAAAGCTTCGACAACTCCAAATTTAAAGATGTTGTATTAAAAGAATATATGCTGAATATAGGCAATTCTTTTACAATCCCCTTACCCAAAGTTTATTTTTATCAGATTTCTCTACTAAAAAAGAGGGATAAAGCCGATATTGCTTCTGATGTGCAAAAACATTTACGTAAAATCAGTGACGGCCTTACTTTTCATTTAACAGCTCAAAATCTTCCTCGTTTAATCAGTGATATTACGTTGAACGAACTGGGATATGAACTGGAAAGTAAATTACTCAATGGCGAAAGCGTTAATCACTACACTCCATGTCATTACTTTTCAACGAAAATTGTTGATATTTTGGATATTTATACTCAGACACTTGATCTGATTTGCCCACAGTTCGAGAGCGGCTATATTGAAGAGTTTAAATCTTCTATTAGTTTCGGTAGTCTGCAGACACCTGATCTTCCATTCGTTCAGTCTTTTTTCCACCAACTTGACAAGCAAGTTCGGAATAATCCTAATCCCTTTCAGACTTTAAATCATTATTCAATCTGGTTGTGGCATGTTTGCATGATCATGACCTCTGCACGGCCGAGCGAATCCTTTCCACCCAATTTGGACTATATTGATCTCGACAATCGTATATTAGCTGCAGCAGATAAAGAGCAACGCTATTCAGGTACCATTGGGCGTTATCTACCTTTCAATGATTTTCTTCGCAATGAAATACTGTATTACCTAAATTATTTAAAACAATTTCAGCATCTTATGAGAGCCATTCTTCCTCAGGAAAGAGTAAAAGCAATCCAGGAAGTCTTCGATGGTGAACGCCCATTTCTTTTGTTTTATGAACCTCAGGGATATATCCGAAATTTACAGCTCGCTGATATTCAAAAATACTGTGCTGAAATAGCCTTGCAGCGCAATTGGACCCGTCATTTTTCTCGCTATTTCTTTGCACAATACTGCAATGAAGATGTCCTAAAGGGCATCTTTGGGCACGATGAAGCGATGCAGGAACTGTTTGACCGTTATTCCGGTTTTCAGGCAACCGATTTCGATCAAATTAGAACAGCACAAGACAAGCTGATCCAAAGCTTAGAGCTTAAAAGCATGGCTACGTTTACAGGAATAACTATTGCATGAGCAAACATCCACATTCCCAAAAACGAATAGAAAAACATAGAAAAAACAAAGCATTTCTTCTGAAATTATTTAGCGAGAAATGCAAAGAACTGACACCAGAAAACTATCAGGAAATTTGTCAACAAGTTGATAATCAGCTTTTAGAGCACTATAAATCCAATATCCGTAGCTACCAAATGGCACGTCTAGAATTTGCGAAATATATCAAGCGTTTTAATGTGTCATCGAATCAAAACTATTCAGTACCCTCCACACCCGTGAGGCACGAAAGAACTCCTCCACAGCAAAATATAGAAACTTTGAAACATGGTAAAAGAATTACTCATTTTGCCAGAAATATAATTGATTACTGGGCACAACATAATGACTTCAGTCCGACTCAATCACTCGGTTTCTGTTTGATCAGTACAATATTATTCAATGGCATTTATAACGATACCGCACTGCAAAAGTTTTTAAAACTCATTTTAAAAACACATAAATTTCAAAGTTTCTTAAACCTGAATCATATTATTTCACTAGAGATCCCGAATCGACATTTCGGTAATCAGCGTATAAAGGACCCGGATTTTTCAGTCAGTTATACAAAAATGTTTGTCTTAAACGATATTGTGAAATGCTGGATCTACAGACTAAAGCATCAGGAATTTGATTTATTTTCAGATATTGATGATGCAGAACATCTGATCGACTCTTGTATTATCGAATGTTTTCCTGCGGAAAAGGTACGTTATAAAGACCTGTTAAAATACGGTTTTTACTATACCCAGTTCCTAAAAAACAGTGGACTGGATCAAATGTCTATTTGTATTTTAAAAAATGAAGTTTACAGTTCTAGTCCTCTTGAAAAACAGTTAGCAGCTTATTTTGTTCAGTTTGAACAAACATATACCAATACAATTGAGAATACTTTTGAAAACCATCAGGTTCACTCTACAGCCAATATCGCAAGTGATATAGCAGAAGTTTTAGTAAAGATACGTCAAGCCATACGTGCAAAAAACTATAGGGATCAACTCATAGAGTTATATTCCAGAGAACTGTCTCCCGCCCTGGAACGTTTGCTGCTGTGGACTATTCTGCGCTCAAAATTAACGGAGCCACAACTGGAACGTCTCAATCATATTATCCAGCAACAGCAACGATTTGAGCGCAAGCTTACACGAGCAGATTTTCAGCCAATTAAACAAAGCTCTCTAAATACCATGTTTTCACAATTTGCAATCCAGTGGTTGCAAGCAACACAAGACAAAGATATTTCATCATTTTCAGATGCTAATTTTGAAGACCTTTACGGGGAAATGCTTTTATTAAAGAGAGAAATGACTCGAGCGACTTTACAAAAACGCCTAAAGGAATTTCATCACAAACAGACCTTATTCTTTAATGCACCCGCTGTCGATCTGGATAATTTAATCCAAGTAAAAATTTGTAAAACAGCACTGATCTCGCCCCATATTTTTCATGGCATGCTACAGCAACTCAAAAATGCCCAAGGTATTTCGGTTCGGGATAAAAAAATGTTTGAATTGATTTTTATTCTGGGTTTCAGAGCCGGACTACGAATTAATGAAACATTAAATATCTTTGTACGTGATCTACTTATTACTGAAGATGCTGTAATGTTAACTATCCAAAATAATCTAAATAAAAATCAAAAAAGTTATTCAGCTTACCGTAAGATTCCTTTGCATCACCTGTTCAAAGCAGACGAATTACGAGCATTCAAAGCGTATAGTCTGAATAGAAAACGTCTGCTGAAAGCACAAGGAAAATCACTTAGACAACCGCTATTTTTAAAACAGTCCTTGAAAGAAACTCATGAAAACGAAGTGAATTCTCTGCTGAAACAACTAATCCAGTCATTTTTTGGAGAACACGATTTTACTTATCATAACCTGCGCCATTCGGCGTTTAATCATCTCTATCTGATTTTAAAACACTCACCACTTGCTGACGCATTTACTGACTATAGTCCACATGAGCAATTACGCATCCGTTACGCGTTACTACGAAACAGAAATACTCAACAGACTTGGTACGCTCTTTCCCATTTTGGCGGGCACCTAACGCCTGAAACAACTTGTTCAAGCTATTTACACCTAATGCATTTAGCGATTACCTACCAACTGAATCAAATACAAAGCCCACTGCCCAAAGAGGCTTATTACAATATTCTAAAACATGATGATGGTGTTAAATATCCAGTACAGCAACGGGCAATCAAACAGTTTTTATTTGATCAGCTTACTAAAGATCGTTACATACAGCATAATCATCAACATCAACCAGGACAACAGCAGTCAAACGATTCACTGATGCTGGGAGCACATGACTCCGAAATGACTTTTGAGCTACTACATCATATTCTGGCAACAGCCAAGGAAGAAGACATCTTGTTACCTGAAGCCATTCCTCTACAAATAGCGCAAAAATTTCGTGCCAGAGCTCTACACTTAAAAACGTCCTGTATAAACCAGAAAAAATCCTCCAAGCTGTTTACTACAGATTTTTTAAGAAAATTCCCCGAAGCCCTGGTCACGATGCTACCGACCAATAAAGAAGAAAAAAAGATCATTGATTATGTTCAAAACCGATTTCCGGCTGTACATCGAAAATATCAAAAACAGCTCAACGCTATCTACACGAGTTATCTTGAAAAAGTTCAGCCAAATTCATCTCATTTCGTTTTTGATCTTAATGAAAAACGCCAATTAAAAAAATTTCTGTGTTTTATTAATAGCCTATTCCCCAAAAAATATCTTCATCTAGAGCTTTCGCAACAGAGCAAGGAGCAGCTTAAAAACACATTACAAGGTTTAAAATTACAGCCACAAAATTTCAATCTAAACGAGGATGAAAATCGAATTAGGTTTTCTTTCAAGTGTAAAGGTTCAACAGCCTTAGGCGTGTTTAAGTTTTTGATGTATATGATAATTGTGTACCATCTTTAATCATACTGTATCTAAATGAATAACTGGAAAGGGTTAAAACTCTTGCTCAATTAATCAAGTAATCAAGTAATCAACCCTGATTTGGTAATTCCTCTTAAAAATGAGATATTAAATGAATATAGGAATTTTCTGGTTTTATAAAGACGAAGTCATAGGAATTGCTCATGAGTTCTCTTTACATGAGGCTGACTCAATAGGCTTGATTGATAGTCAGTACGCGCATATGGACTATTGGGAAAAATTAAAACTTCAAATACCGGGATTGGAACATACTGAGTATGAGCAGCTGCCTAGAGGCAGAGTTATTTTTAACACCCATAAAGGTAAGGCGATTATCTATCTCGATAAGACGTTATTGCGAAGAAGTAAGGTCAATCAAATCCTCAATTTTTTTAATTTAAATGTTGAGAATGTCATCCTGAGGACAGATCCTCATTACAAAATATAGTTTACTTAGGATCCATAACCACATCATACGCATCATGAAGAACTTGGCTGTAATGCCTGCCCCCTTATGAAAACAATTTGATATCAAGCTAATATGTAATTTTTTGTAAAAAACCGGTGCGGTAGAGCATCTTCGAGCCGTTGATAGATTTGTTTTTTGTTTTATTAATACAACTTATTGATATTTATATATTTATTTGATTTAAACTATTCTTCTTGTTATCCTGCTTTTACTTTAAAAACAGGATATAAAAATGTCTGAACTAAATTCAGGTGATTTATTCTTTGAAGAATTACATGACCAAGCTAACCTCGTTCCTGAAACACAGCAAAACACAATTGATCATAAAATCGCAATTGATGAACATATTAAAAGAACAAGCTATGTGATCATTCAGCACTTAAGGAATGTTGTCTCTTTTCAAGATAAGGTAAAGATGCCCTGGGGATATCACTCCAGATTTATTGAGCGTTTGTTACATCCTGAAGATAAGCTGATTTATAAAGGAAAATCCCAGGCGCTATTCACTGACATGAACTTGGCTCGGAGAAAAGAACATATCGTTCCCATGAACTACTTAATGTATGAATTGTGGAGGTTGATAGAAGAAGATAACCATACAGATCAGGAACTAAGTAGTCTTCTACAGAGTCATCTGGGGATCGCTTATATTACTCAAGATGAAGCTAAACGACTTGACGGAAAAGAAACAGGTCTAAAATGTGCCATGCCTACAGGAT
>NZ_JBSYVT010000066.1:0-9673 GCF_054112845.1 Acinetobacter sp. NigerLNRRAM0016 | reverse complement strand
AATGTGACTGAGCAGAGAACACTGCAAAAATTTTCTGATTATTGACTGTCTGAGCAAGTTCATTCTGGGTTAATGCTATTTGATAGCCCTGTTGTTTTAACTCTGCTCGTAAATCCCGACCATCCAAACGACCTTTGGGGTTTGATACATCGTCATAAACAGTCCAGTGATTTAAGCCACCTCCCATCAACACATTAATTCCATCTAACAACTTTGGGTTATAGCCCTTGCCTTTGGGAACTGCTTGTAGGGCAATATCATATTGTGCATCACGATGGCAGATATGTGCATAGGTTGCAGCAGGGGTCGCATGAGTCAATTCTGTCGTCGTCACCACCCCTACAGCTTTCCCTTTGCTCTTAGCCAGCTCTAAGATAGATAAAGCGGGGATTCCTGCTGCCACACTACTCCCTTGCTCAGGACAGCGGTTTACAGCTTTGGCAAGGCTTTTTCCATTTGGCAATGTTCCATCATCAGGCTCAACGGCTACTGTACCCGTCGACATGGCAATCACTTCATTTTTATTCTTTTGCCCTGTCATATAAGCGCCCATAGAAGGTGCGCTGTCCGTGGTTTGACCATCCTCAGAATAGGTCTTGATTCGGGCCGCATGTTTCATGGTGTCCATCGCCAGTTTACCATTTTCCCCTACAGCATAAATTCGACTGGCTGTTACCGTAGTTGGCCCCATACCATCACCTAGAAAGAAAATGATATTTTTTGTCGGACTAAAATCTGAATAATTTTCAGCATATACACCGCATGAGGTGATTGCAGAAGTTAAAAGCGTCAACAGGTAAGGGAAAGTTTTTAATGTACTATTCATTGGATATCCCTCTACTTATAAGCCTGTGATCTTGCGAATCAGATGGTTCACTTCAACATTCTCTAAGCTACCCGAGAATTGCTCTGCTCCCTGCCCTATGGCTCCCAAGAAAACATCAGCCCCGCCATGTGTTTCTTTATCTTTAAAACCTGTCTGAATCACGGCTTCTTGCTGGAAATCATCCGCAGCAGCTCCCGTACACCAGCCAGTTTCACTCAAAGGATAAGTAAAACTATATTTCTCACCTTGTTTAGGTTGTGGACCCTGTACTGGATGACAGATATCACTGTCTTTCAAATTGATTACTAGGTCATCCATCCGATTTTGTGTCGGACGCTTTTTGCCCGTACCAAAACCAATAATCGGATAAGGTTGTCCATGAATATCTTTGGCAAAACCCGCACGATCATAGTTTTTAACCAAACCTAGTACACTGGTTTCCTGACCTTGTACATATTTTCCAGTACGCTTGGCATAGCCATTTAAAATTAGAGTGTGATCATGATCTGCAGTTATCACAATCAAGGTATTTTTTAATTCAGGGTCACTTTGTCGAAGTTTTTTAATGGTTGCATCCAAAGCCTCGTTTAGGGCAATTGTATCCTGTAATGCACGCTTAGCATTGGTGTCATGTAAAGCATGGTCTATACGTCCCCCTTCAACCATCAGGAAAAAACCATTTTTATTTTGGGTTAGAATGTCCAAAGCGGCCAACGTCATTTGCTTTAAGCTAGGTTCAGGCAAGTTTTTTTTGGTTCGATCTAAGTCATAATTTAAATGGCTAGTATTAAACAAACCCAATAATTTTTCATTCTTTCCTAACTTCATCTGGGAGAGTTGAGTTTGATCATAGACCACTCGATAGCCTGCTTGTTGCATTTCTGCGATCAAATTCCGTTGGTCTATCCGTTCTCCCCCTTGATCTTTCGGCAGAAATTGACGCTTACCGCCGCCTAGAATCACATCAACCCCATCTTTTAATTTGACGTTATAACGCTGATAGGTATCACCTTGCGAACTTGGTACTAATTGGGATGCTATGTCATTTTCAGCATCACGATGACAAATATGGGCATAAGTCGATGCTGGTGTAGCATGCGTAATGCGAGTTGTCGTGACTACACCTGTACCCCAACCTTGTGCCTTGGCCAATTCGAGTAAAGTTTGGGTATCTTGCTTATTCTGGTTCTGAGGATTGGTTCCACATTGATGGTTTCCAGCCTGATCTGGTTCTACTGCAATTGTTCCAGTCTGCATGGATATCACTTCATTTTTCATTTTTACACCTGTCATATAAGCACCCATCGATGGTGCGCTATCTGTAACCTGTGCATCTTCTGAGAAAGTACGAACAAATGCTGACTCTGGAAGTTGATCTATCGGCAGTTGCCCGTCTTCACCAACAGCATAGATTCGTGCAGCTGTTAGTGTCGTTATACCCATTCCATCTCCCAAGAAAAAAACCACACGTTGAGGCTGTTTTGATGGTTGTACTGAAGCAGAAGATGATTGAACTAAAGCAGGACTTTGGCAGCCCGTCAAAATAACTGTGCCCAAACTACAGCATGCCAAACTTATTGATTTTTTATTAAATTTTTTCTTATGCCAAAGCATTGCATCGACTCATCTTAGGATGGTCGAAAAATACGCTTTAAATATTCAATTTAAATGACAAATTTATGAAAATATTATTATGACTACTTATATAAATTTTCCTAATTGCAAAAAATAGTGTAGCAAGTTGCTACACTATTTTTTTTACTTTATTTTTCTAACATTCTTTTTAGGAAAGCTTCTAATTCTTGTAAATTTTGATCATCAAATTGTCCGATTTTTAAAGATACCTTTAATGTATTATGGTCAAATTTGATATTACCAGCAACTTTCCCATCATATTCAATTTTATGTACAATTGAAGTTTGAATTACTTCTTTCGTTTCTCTTGACTTAAAGATTTTTTCAGCTAGTGATGCCAGTTTTGTCTGTTCAACTTCTTTTTTAAGCAATTTTGACCATGCTTCGAATAATGCTTCTTTAGCATTTTCATGGTTTTCTTCATGATCTGATAGAAATTTTTTCACTGCTGTAGCAGCGGTCCGTGCTAATAATGACGGCTGTTTTTCCAAATCTTCAATCAACTCTCCAGGTAATTTTTCAAAAGATAAATATTTATACATATCTTCACGATTCATACCTAATGACTTTGCTAACTTCTGCTTATTTTTTTTTAATTTTTCATCCAAAGAAGTTAATCCAACATATATTTCATAATCTGTCAGATCTTCTCGCTTTAAATTTTCAGCTAATGTTAATAAAGCAACTTCTTCATCCGATGCATCAATAATGATTACTTCAATGGTGTTCTTATTGAGAAATTGGTGGGCTTTCAATCGTCTTTCACCAGCAATCAACTCATATTTATCATTTATTCTACGAACTGCAATTGGTTGTAATAGCCCAATTTCCTCAATTGATGCTGCTAAATCTTCAATATCTTGTTGATTAAAGAGTTTTCGAGGCTGGTTAGGGCTAGCCTGAATATCTGTAATTTGTACATTACGTCTTAGCTCTTTGACATCGTTAATATGCTCCTTTTGGGCATGTTGATGCTTTTGAGTATTTTGCTGAAGACGTTTAGCCAATAGCTCTTTATTACTTACCATAGTATTTCCAGAATTATATTATCCGACACGCTGAACAATTTCTTGTGCTAAAGTTTCAAAAGCTTTTCGAACTTTTGAGTTTTTATCAACAGATAATAAAGGTTGTTGCAAAATTGCAGCTTGATTAACCTTAGTGCTCATTGGAATTGTGGTATGCAATAATTCTCCAACTTGATTAAATGCTTCATCTTTTATTAATTTACATACATTCTGACGCTCATCATGTTTAATTAATAAAGCACCTAAGAGTTCTAATTCAGGGTTAACTCTTCTAATTTTACTTAAATGATTAATTAAATCAGTAACACCATAGAGACCGTATTGTGAACCAGATTCAATTGGAACAATAACATGTGTCGAAGCGGCTAAAGCATTGCTGGTTAGTAATTTTAAGCTAGGAGGGCAATCAATAAGAATGTAGTCATATAATCCTTCTAGAATTTCCAATTTATTTGAAAGTTCCTCGGATGGTCTTGGTGCATCATCTTTCAATTGATCTTCAGTTTTACCAAGAGTTAATGAGCCATATATTAAGGAAACATTTTTAAATTTTGTTTCTTCTTCTAATGCTTCCGATAATAGACTTATATCACCAATAAGTAATTCAGCTGATGTAGTTTCAACTTCGCTAGGATGTCTTAATCCTATATGTAAACTTGCATTTGCTTGTGGATCCAGATCAATTACTAAGACCTTATTTCCTAATTCAGCAAGTTCTGAAGCAAGATGTACTACAGTAGTTGTTTTCCCGCAACCACCTTTATGATTAGCTACAGCAATGATTTTAGTTGACATATTTGTCTTAAGGAATTTACTTTGATTTCATTTAATATAAAGATATTTGTAGCAACTTGCTACAGTTCCTTTGTCATATTTTTATCTTTTGAATTCAAAAGATGTGGGAAAAACATTTCTTACCTTTTTTTAAAAATATAGCTAGCTAATTTTAATTAGTATTAATTAATATTAATTAGTTAATTATAATTAGACAAATTTTATTTGTTTAAAAACAAATAGATAAAGTTTTTAAGGTGGAAGGCGTGTCACTAATAAGTGGAAGGTCTGTCATTGATAAGTGGAAGGCCTGTCACTGATAAGTGGAAGGTTTGTCACTAATAAGTGGAAGGTCTGTCACCGATAAGTGGAATGTTTGTCACTATGGTGGAAGACTTGTCATTGTGATTTATTTTAACGTGGATTTTTTAGTTTAAAATAATATAATTCAATTATTTATAATGTTGATAAGTTTGTTTTTCTTAAAATAAAGGTGGAAGACTTGTCATTAGTTGTTTTTTATTCTGTGGATAAACTATTTGTATAAAATTTAATTGATAACATGATGTTTGATAGTCAAGAATACCGGAATGGTGGAAGGTTTGTCACTTTAATAGTGGAATATGTGGTTAGCAATTCCACTTTAGTGGTGTTGTAGGCCATTCCTACTTTCAAATTGATTGCTTTAGTGACACGGATGAATTATCAAAGGTGGAAGAATTGTCACTTAAAAGTGTTTAATTTTATATTTATTCCACTATATGGCTGAATAGTATCAAAATTGCACTTTAATAGTGACACTTCTTCCACTCTTAGGGTGTTTGATGGTCATAAACTTAGTTAATTTAAAGTAAGCAAGGGAAAATAGTGAGCGATTTGCATCTTCTTCCACTTTTGTGTATAACATGTAGAAAATATTTTAATCTTTCCACTTATGAGCAATCACAACGAACCAGAAGAATTAGAACATCTACCTTATTGTATTGGTAATATTCGACATAATGGAGTAGTCAGCACTAGTAACCGTCTGATTAGACCAATTGAATTATCATCTAATGAGTATAAAGCTCTACTTTATGCAATGGCTGTTGCGAATTATGGTGAGAAGAATAATCAAGATCGTGAAATCACAGAGCAAACTTATATTTATTTGCATAAAGATGATTTAGGCGAACTATTAGGATTAGATAAAAAGAATTCCATTAATGTTGCTATTGATCGTATTTATAAAGAATTATCATCACGAGTAGCTCATTTTGTAATTGAAGAGCCCGTGGATGATAATAAGCGTAAAGTTAAAAAAGTACACTCAGTAGTACCAATTATTCGTGAACTCCGTTGGGAAGATGATGCTAAAAATGCTTTGCAGATACGTTTCACCAGTGAAGTACTTCCATATTTTACTCGTTTAGCAAATGGAAATTTTACGACCTATCAATTGAAAGATTTATTTGCTTTGGACTCTGTAACCAGTATGAGTTTGTATTCATACTTTATCAAAAATGAATTTAAGTATGCTAATCAAGATTCTTATGAGGTTGAACTTTCACTTGAGAATATCAAAGCATTAATTGATATTGGGGAGAAAAAATACGATCGTTGGGTTGATTTTAGACGATACGTTTTAGACAAAATTATTGAAGAAATTAATGAAAGGACTAGTCTTCAATTAGAATACGATACCATCAAGAAAGGTCGACCTATTGTCGGAGTTCGATTTAAAATTCTTAATAGGCATGCCACTGAAGTTATTGTATCTAATACTAATGATAAGACTCAAATCTATTTAGATGTCAATTTTGATGATAATGCGCTTGTTAAAGAATTAGGTGCTAAGTTCGATATGACTGTAAGGTCTTGGTACATCTATGCAAACGACCCAAATTATAAACAGTTTAGTAAGTGGTTTAAGACAGAAGGGTGCTTAACTGAATCTCAAGCAAATGTGATAGTGAATGATATTATGTTCCAAATGGATTTTGCTGTAGCTGGCAGTTCAATGAGTGAATTTAAGAAAGAAATGAAATATAAATTAAAAAATAATCCAAATTTTGTAAAAGAAAATAGAAAACGATTGAATGAAATATTTGGAAAAGACGTTATATGACTGTGTAGCAACTTGCTACACTTTTCACTATAAGGTGTAAAATAAGCTTGATATCAGTTTACGTCATATTTTGATAGCTAATTAATAGACCTATGAACTAATTATTCATCCATTAAGGTAGAACATGAATACTAATCATTATATTCCTAACCACACACTTACGAAGACAGATCAAGGTTATGTAGTTAATTTTATCGTTGAACAAAATAAACCGATACCTGTATTTGAGAATATGTCACTTGAACAGGCATGCCAGGCAATGCTTATACAGGAACAGATCTTATTACAACCTACAGATGATGAGCATCTTATTGTTTATAAGGCAGATGATCAACAAGAAACCATGTTATATAAATCCTTTGATGATGCTCTGATTGCCTTTAATACAATGATGCAGGTCTATATAAAAGGTTATCTCTCTCTTTCAAGTATTTTACTTTTTGCTAAGAATGTTGATAACCAATACTCTGTGCCTAAAATGAATGAACTATTTGAAGAAGCGGCTAAGCTGTATCCGCAAAATTTAAAAGAAATAATGGAGTTGAAGCAGTCTTCTCTAGAGCATTTAAAAATACTAGAAGAAAATCAATGAGTAGAATATAACATTATGGGGTAGGGGTTTAATACACGCCAATCCCATTATGATTTTCAAATAATAACAGTAGATGAAAGTAAAGATCGCTAGCTTAAATAGATCTCTATGAATCGAACGTATAAGCATACTCTAAAATAACATAAAAGGGTATTTTATATGTTTTGCACTTGTGACGTCAGGTGACACAAGATTTGTCATTGAACGACACATAATGTTATTCCCGTCTAATTGCGATGCGGCATTTATAGTTAAAGCTTTGAACCGTACCGGGTTTGTCGGAGACCACTTTTCTTGAGAGAATGTCCCGATGAAAAAAGTAAAATACACCCCTGAAATCAGAGATAGAGCGGTTCAATTATTGATTGAATCCGAAAAAGATTATCCATCGAATTGGGCTGCGATCACAGCAATTGCGCCTAAGATTGGTTGTACTCCTGAAACACTTCGTGTTTGGTATCAAAAATATTTAGATAAACAAAATCCAGTTAAAGTACAGCAGCTTTCAGACCAAGAACGTATCAAACAACTCGAACGCGAAAATAAAGAACTGCAACGCGCCAATGAGATTCTACGTAAAGCAGCCGCTTTTTTCGCCCAGGCGGAGCTCGACCGCCCACACAAATAATGGTGGATTTTATCCATAACAATAAAGATCGATATGGTGTTGATGCGATTTGTAGGATTTTACCGATCGCAGCTTCAACCTATTACCGAACTTTAGATCTCGCTGACAATCCAGAACATCGAGCGAAACGAGATCTACATGATGAGCATCATGCTGAACAAATTCAACGAATTTGGAAAGAAAGTTCAGGTCGATATGGTGTGCGTAAGGTCTGGCAACAATTGAAACGTGAAGGTTATGTTATCGCACGTTGTACAGTTGCTCGATTGATGCAGAAGGTAGGTATACAAGGTGTTTGGCGTGGTAAGAATAAACAAACCACCCGTAGCCGAGATGATCAAAAAAGAGCACATGATTTAGTGAAACGTAATTTTAATGCTGATCGACCTGACCCTTGCGAAGCAGTGCTTCTCAGGTCAGTGACTTTACGTATATTCAAACTCATTCAGGCTGGGTCTATACCGCCTTTATTATTGATGTGTTCTCACGAGCAATTGTTGGATGGAAAGTATCTACACGGATGAATACAGATATGGTGCTCGATGCATTAGAGCAAGCATTGCACGACCGAGGCATGCCAAAGAATGTGATTCATCATTCCGATAGAGGTGTTCAATATCTTTCTATTCGCTATACCAATCGTTTAGAAGCTGCAAATTTACGAGCATCAGTCGGTACGACTGGTGATTCATACGATAATGCTTTGGCTGAAACGGTGAATGGCTTATACAAAACAGAGGTGATTGAATATTTAAAAGCAGATTGGCAAGGTTTAGCAGATGTACAACTTGCGACACTAAACTGGGTAGATTGGTTCAATAAAAAGCGTGTACACAGTGCACTGGGTTATGTATCGCCTTTTGAGTTTGAAGCAATGTACTATGATAAGATTAACCCGTTAGGTCAGGTGGCCTAACTTAAATAAAAAAGTCTCCGACAAACCCGGTACGGTTCACTTAGGGAACTATCGCAAAGGTCAAAGGGATGACTCAATTGTCTAAAGATACTGGTCTAGGTGAGAAAGCCTTTATAAAGTTCTTTCTCGTGAGGTTAACCCTAGTTTCGATACTATGATCAAAGTTGTAAAAGCATTTAATTTACGGCTAGCAATTTAACAGTGAATATTTAATAACAACGGGAACTAGACTCCCGTTGTTATTATTTTGGTAATTAAAGATTACTAGCAACTTGGTATGTGATGAATGAAAAGATGTAAGCTAATGCGAATAGATAAGTTGCCATAATGACTGGCTGTTTCCAGCTACCTGTTTCTCGTCTTATTGTTGCTAAAGTGGCGAGACAATGGGGAGCAAAAATAAACCATACTAATAATGATAAACCGGTGGCTAGCCCCCACCCATCTGGACCTGAAATTTGACTTAGCAGACTTTGGGTTACTGTATTTTCATCGCCAGACATTGCATAAATGACACCAAGAGCAGCAATTACAACTTCCCTTGCTGCCATAGCAGGGATGAGGGCAATACAAATCTCCCATGTAAAACCAATAGGTGCAAATATAGGGTGAATTAAATGTCCTAATTGACCAGCTAGACTATAGTTAATGGCCGGCATGGTTGCGTGGTCTGGTGGTTGAGGGAAAGTAACAAGTACCCATAACAGGATAGACAGTGCCACGATAATGCCACCAACTCGTTTTAAGAAAATGCTCGCTCTATCATACAAACCTAATGCAATGTTTCTAATATCTGGAATTCGATAGGTAGGAAGTTCAAAAATAAAAATACTTTCAGTTTTATCTTTACGAACTAATTTCAGGAAGAGTGAAACTAATAACGCAGATACTATTCCCGACATATAAAGACCAAAAAGGACCAATCCTTGCAGACTTAACCAGCCATAGATCAATTGGTTTGGAATAAAGGCAGCGATTAATAAAGCATATACTGGCAATCTTGCTGAACAGGTCATCAAGGGTGCAATCATAATTGTCGCTAATCGATCCCGTTCAGAGCTAATGCTTCTGGTTGCCATAATTCCGGGAATAGCGCAGGCAAAGCTAGATAGCAAAGGAATAAATGAACGCCCACTAAGACCTGCTTTAGACATTAATTTATCTAAC
>NZ_JBSYVT010000065.1:0-9746 GCF_054112845.1 Acinetobacter sp. NigerLNRRAM0016 | reverse complement strand
CTTTTGTCTTATTCAAAGGCCTTACATTTCAAAAACTCTGCTTACCAGGCGCATTTCGCCCAGGGGATCACCATAATAAAATGCTGAGGCCTGGCCTTTGCGTAGTGCACGCATCACCTCAATACCTTTGATGGTGGCGTAAGCCGTCTTCATGGATTTAAATCCCAGCGTGGCGTTGATTATCCGTTTCAGTTTGCCATGATCGCATTCAATCACGTTGTTCCGGTACTTAATCTGTCGGTGTTCAACGTCAGACGGGCACCGGCCTTCGCGTTTGAGCAGAGCAAGCGCGCGACCATAGGCGGGCGCTTTATCCGTGTTGATGAATCGTGGGATCTGCCACTTCTTCACGTTGTTGAGGATTTTACCCAGAAACCGGTATGCAGCTTTGCTGTTACGACGGGAGGAGAGATAAAAATCGACAGTGCGGCCCCGGCTGTCGACGGCCCGGTACAGATACGCCCAGCGGCCATTGACCTTCACGTAGGTTTCATCCATGTGCCACGGGCAAAGATCGGAAGGGTTACGCCAGTACCAGCGCAGCCGTTTTTCCATTTCAGGCGCATAACGCTGAACCCAGCGGTAAATCGTGGAGTGATCGACATTCACTCCGCGTTCAGCCAGCATCTCCTGCAGCTCACGGTAACTGATGCCGTATTTGCAGTACCAGCGTACGGCCCACAGAATGATGTCACGCTGAAAATGCCGGCCTTTGAATGGGTTCATGTGCAGCTCCATCAGCAAAAGGGGATGATAAGTTTATCACCACCGACTATTTGCAACAGTGCCAGCTAACAAGGCCTGGCAAGCCAGCGGACTTAAAAAGTCTTTTTTTCTACCATCCCACAAAAAAGTTCGTGGTGGAGAAAAGATAAGCTATGCAAGGCTTTAGGAGACGTGGTTTTTCAGGATGACGAAGAACGATTCGGCGCTAGGTGCAACATAGGTGCATCGCACGAGCGCTAGGAACGGCGAAAAAAGGCGGACGTGGCGAAATCGGTAGACGCAGCAGACTTTAAAATTGGAGTGCCCGCGGGGAAATCCGCGGAGTAGAACCGCTCAAAGTCGGGGAACGCTAACGGGCAATACCCTAAGCCAATCCCGAGCCAAGCCCCTTCGGGGGAAGGTGTAGAGACTGGACGGGCGGCGCCTAAAGCCTTCGGGCAATGGCGAAGGGACAGTCCAGACCACGAACGTCATCAGACGGCGGCGAAAGTCGAGGTGGTACGAAAATCTGCTTCTCTGTGAGAGTACGGGTTCGAGTCCCGTCGTCCGCACCACAAAGCCAAACATCCCTGCGATGATCGACCTCTGGGCGTTTGGTCGTGAGCCCGCCACCCTCGCGCTACGCTTTGCGCAGGCGTCGAAGGCGATCAGGTGCGCCCATCGATTCCGTCGAGCACCATCGCTGCGAGTTCATCGCTGGTGTGTGCACCACTATCGAGAACACGGGTTGTGCATGGAAGCCGTTCCCTTGCGGCCAAGCATCGGGCGACATTCGCTAATCGCCACTCTCGAATCTCCGCATTTCGATTCGGGTCAGGATGCATGGTCTGGTTCGCGATCCGGTGACGCAATAGGTCCTCGTTGAGCGTCAGAAAGATGTGCAGCAGCTGATCGTCGATCCGCCTTACCCCGTCGAGTATCTCAGTCAGATAGTCCGGGTGCACGAGCGTCATTGGGATGATGATGTCCTGCGAGTAATTCCTTCGAATCTCCCTGACCGCCGCGATCGTAAGTCCCCTCCACAAGGGGAGATCCTGATAGTCTCCGCTCGCTGGCATGGGGACCGTTTCTTTCACCACGAACCCGATTTCCTCGGGGTCAAAGATCAGCGATTTGGAACGCCGATCGCGCAGCCGCTTAGCGAGCGTCGTCTTTCCGGCGCCGAAAGGTCCGTTGATCCAGATTATCATTGTCGACGGCCTCTAACCTGAAGGCTCGCAAGAGCGCTCGACGGCCTCGTGCGGAGGCACGATCGGAGTGGTTCCGAAATGCTTCTCAAGATAGGTGACGCCGAACGTCACGATGTCCTGCGCGTCGAACAGGTAGCACTGAGCAAAGCCCACGACACCTTCTCGATGGCGACCGAGCTTCACGTAAGCATTTGCTATAGTTTCAACCGCATCCGGCTTTCCTTCGATAGCAAAGCAATCGAGAATGCCGTTTGAATCGTAATCCGATGCCGTTTTCCAGGCGACTTCACCGTCTCTTCCAAGCATCGGCATCTCATACGTCACCCACCGTTTGTTGGGGATATCGGCAACCGCCTCGGCGTAGTGCAATGCGGTAACGGAGTTTAGCGGCGCACCCAACAGCAGGGCCTTCCCGCCAAGGCGAACGAACCGCTCGACGGGCGATCCTTCCCCCAAGGCGTGACCGAGTTCGTGAGGCTCCGTCAGCGTTTCAGCCAGCGGACCAACCGCGACCATCGATGCATCGGGGTGCGCGCTGCGCCGCGCGCCGGGGGCTTGAACCAGAAATTGATTCAGCAGGCCGAACCCACGGTAAGTCCCGGCTGTTGCGGGATCGAACGGCAGCCAGGTACGGCGGGCTTCGTCATCCAGCCGAGCGCCATTCAGAGTCTCCTCGTAGGGTGATCGGTCCCACGACGCGTATCCCATCACAGTGCCAGTCGGCCCAACCGCGGAGCGTAACGCGGCAACGACCGTCTCCGCTCCTCCTTCGACCGGACCAATCGCTTTAAGTGAGGCATGCACCATCAAGAGGTCACCGGTTTGGACTCCGAGTTTTTGAAGCGCCTCCGTTATTGCCTTCCGCGTATGCATCGCGATATCTCCTCTAAACTGCAAAACACTATACCTATCGAGATATCACTCTACTATACCTATCGAGATCACTCTACTATACCTATCGAGATATCACTCTACCTCTCGCTGCTTGACCGAGGTGGGGGACCGTCGCCGTTGGTGGCTTTTTGGCCAAGCGTTTATCCGCGTCGTCTCGCCGCCCGCTCCGCCTCCGCGCGAATAGCAAGCAGCGAAGGACCAAGAAGCTCACGCGCATGAGCGACCGTTTCGGCGGATGCCGTGTTTAGCGAGCCGCTGTCAAAAGGAGGCTTGGGAGGCACTGTTGCAAATAGGCTGACATGATAAGCTAAATATCTTATTTATTTCGAGATACAGCAGATGAATCCCTTCCATGGTCGGCACTTTCAAGGTGAAATCATTCTTTGGGCTGTTCGTTGGTATTGTAAATATGGCATCAGCTATCGTGAACTTCAAGAAATGCTCGCTGAACGGGGTGTGAATGTTGACCACACCACAATTTATCGTTGGGTTCAGCGTTATGCTCCAGAAATGGAAAAACGCTTACGCTGGTATTGGCGTAATCCTACAGATTTACATTCATGGCATATGGATGAGACTTATATCAAAGTGAAGGGGCGATGGACTTACCTGTATCGTGCAGTTGATCAACGTGGTCATACGATTGACTTTTACCTTTCCGCTAGACGGAACAGTAAATCAGCCTATTGTTTTTTAGGAAAAATCTTCAATACGGTGAAAAAATGGCAAATTCCACGGGTCATCAATACAGATAAAGCAGCGACCTATGGCCATGCTTTATCACGGTTAAAGCGAGAAGGAAAATGTCCAGTAGATATTGAGCACAGGCAGATTAAGTATAAAAATAATGTCATTGAATGTGATCATGGTAAGTTAAAGCGGATCATCAGGGCCACATTAGGATTCAAATCTATGAAGACGGCTTATGCCACAATTAAAGGTATTGAAGTCATGCGTGCACTACGTAAAGGACAAGCATCGTCATTTTATTATGGTCAGCCTCAAGGTGAAGTGTGTCTAATCAACAGGGTTTTCGGTCTCTAAGCACTTTTAAAAAGGAACTTCATCGACTCAAATCTCTATTTGCAACAGTGCCCGTTTGATTAGCTCTGCATGATGTAAATCATGCAGAGCACGTTTCGCTCGATGTTCTGGGTTATCAACGAGATCTAAAGCCCGATAATAGGTCGAAGCTGCAATCGGTAAAATTCTACAAATCGCTTCAACACCATATCGATCTTTATTGTTCTGGATAAAATCCACCATTATTTGTGTGGGCGGTCGAGCTCCGCCTGGGCGAAAAAAGCGGCTGCTTTACGTAGAATTTCGTTAGCACGTTGCAGTTCTTTATTTTCACGTTCGAGTTGTTTAATACGTTCTTGATCTGAAAGTTGCTGTACTTTAATTGGGTTTTGTTTATCTAAATATTTTTGATACCAAACACGTAGAGTTTCAGGAGTACAACCTATCTTGGGAGCAATAGCGGTGATTGCAGCCCAAGTAGAAGGATAATCTTTTTCAGATTCAATCAATAATTGAACCGCTCTATCTCTGATTTCAGGGGTGTATTTTACTTTTTTCATCGGGACATTCTCTCAAGAAAAGTGGTCTCCGACAAACCCGGTACGGTTCAATTCTATTTTTTTTAATGTCTTAACTTGTATTTAATATAGGAGATCCCCATAACAACAAAAGCACTACAGGAATACAACAATATGGCGAATCCACAAAAACACTATGCTAAGTTCCACACAAATATTCGATTAGGTCGTTATGACGAAGAAAGTACATTACGTGAAAAACGTGACCTTTTGATTAGCACCTTAAAAGATGAACTCAAAAAGGATCCAAATGGTCCTCAATTTGTTGAATACTTTAATCAAGGTAGTTATGCCTTGGGCACAGGGATTAAGCCTAAGAATGGAGATTATGATATTGATGTAGGAGTTTTATTAGATTGTGACAAAGAGGAATATGGCTCAGTAGAAATTAAAAAAATTGTTAGAGATGCTTTAACTCATTCAAATAGAACTGTAACGATCAAACGACCTTGCGTAACTGTCACTTATCTCAAAAATGGTAGTCCCGATTATCATGTAGATCTGCCCATCTACGCTGAAGACGACAAAGGCAATATGTATCTAGCTCGAGGTAAGGAATTCTCCTCTGAAGACCTTAAGACTTGGGATATTTCAAATCCTACTGAACTTACCGATACAATTTTGGGAAAATTTGAAGATGATTCAGATTTACGTCATCAGTTTAGACGATGTACTCGCTACTTGAAACAATGGCGAAATGAGAAAGGTCTAGATTTTTTTAAGAGTATTGCTATCACTACAGCTGTATATGAGCATATAACAGCTGAAGATTATGAGAATGATAATAAGGTATTACTTTCTATAGTAAATAATGTATTAGATCAATTCACTACCTTTA
The DNA here is from genome assembly GCF_054112845.1 of Acinetobacter sp. NigerLNRRAM0016. Classification (NCBI taxonomy): domain Bacteria; kingdom Pseudomonadati; phylum Pseudomonadota; class Gammaproteobacteria; order Moraxellales; family Moraxellaceae; genus Acinetobacter; species Acinetobacter sp. NigerLNRRAM0016. Next base: position 4,497 of record NZ_JBSYVT010000065.1, on the reverse strand, counting down.
GCATTGATCCAGAAAATAACGAGTATTACTTCAGACTCGTAATTAATTTACCTGCACATCAAGGTGTAGACTTACTCGAAAAATTGACCCGAAAACAAATGGAGCACTTAAAATCAAAACTTGAAGATTTAAAATCATCTTTAGAAGCTGTAAATGAGGAAACTGATACAGTAGAAGCTTGCAAAATTTTAAATAAAACTTTTGGAAGACAATTCCCTATCCCTGAAATACAAGAAGTGTCCGAACCAGTAGTACAAACTTATTACACTCAAGAAGGAAAATCTGCTTAGGAAAACTCAATGTTTTTTGATAACCCAAAGTTAGACAATATTGAAAAGCTATTAAGTGAACATGGAGCTCAAAATATCCATGTCACTTCTATTACTAAGGATTGGGTTAATCTAAAATTTGATTTTCTCATTAATACACAACAGGTTTGCCTTGGTCTAATTTTTCAAAATAGAGCTAATTGGACGATACCTCCCATTTTTAGAATATTGACACGACCAATGTCTGCCTTAGATCATGTGAGTCAAAGTGGGGAAATTTGTACTACGGATCATCAAGGTGAAAACTTTGAAGGCTATAGACATAAAGAACTTATTACTGAATTCTTTGAAAGGGCTATAGATATACTCAAGCAATCTTTTATTAATTTTCAATTAAACAACCGAGTAAGCTTGTATAACGAACTAGAAGGATATTTAGGCAGCACTCAAAATATAAATGAGGATGTAATATTACATTGCGACCCTACTTCTACATTTAATTTATATGGTTGGTTAAGAAAATCATCAAAAGGGAATCATCAAATATTAGAGCATATTGATGATGGCGATAGTTCTTACATAAACCACAACCAGCTCACAAAAGTAAAAATTCATAAGATATTATTAGAAGATGCTTCTGTTTTCCCCATACCAGATATAGGAGATTATTTTAATGAGGACTATTTTCTAAAAATTGTTAATACCCTCTCTAATGAGAACAAACGATCTTTGTTAAAACAAGGCAATCATTATGCCCTAGTGGGAATTCCAAATGAACATGGATTTGCTTATGTGATTTTTTATTATGCCATTTGGTATTCTTTCAAAGAAAAAGTATCCTTCAAAGGCTTTAAAGTCTCTTTAACACAAAGAGCGTGGATAGATTATTTATTAAATAGAACGGGGCAAGAGAAAAAAACAAGACATATAGCGATTATCGGATGTGGGGCTTTAGGCTCAAAGATTGCAGAGATATTAGCTCAAACAGGCGTAAATAAATTTTCTTTCATAGATCCAGAGCTTTTAAAAACAGATAATATTTATCGTCATTCTTTAGGTTTGCAGTATGTTAATACCTATAAATCTACTTCTTTAGCTAATAAGTTTTTAATAGAAAGGCCCGGATTAACTATTTTTCCATTCGTAAGCCATGGTGAAAGCTGGATAAAATCAAAAATTACTGAAGATATTGATACTATCATCATAGCAATTGGCCATACTCCTACTGAGATTTCTCTCGTAAAAACTATTTATGAAATAAGTGCAAACATTCAAGTAATAATAGGCTGGTTAGAACCTTATGATTTAGGTGGACATTTTATTTCTTTCAATAATAAACATGTAGGATGTTTAAACTGCTTATATTTTGATGAAAAATCAAATAAAAGTCTTACCCCTATGTATAAATATGTACAATCTGGACAGCTAATTGCTAAAAATATTACAGGGTGTGCTGGTGCATTTACCCCCTTCTCTTCTTTAAATTGCATGAAGCTAGCAAGCTATATTTCTGAATATGTCCTGAATCAACAATTAGGATTTGTTTCTATTTCTGGCGACAATCAGAATGCAAATAAAAATGGAATAATTACTACCCCTTTTTATAATTCAGTAAATAATTCAAATGGAATTAATATATTGAATTTAAAAGAAATTTATAAAGAAGTATGCCCATGTTGCAATACATAACTCAAGGGAGGATTAAATGTGACACACCTACAGGCCAAGTCTTTATTATTCAAGCAAATGTTTTAAAGAGTTTAAAGCAATTTATACAATTAGAATCAGATTCTCCAGAATCGGGTGGCATTCTAATTGGAAGAACAGACATAGAAACTAAAGCTAAAATCATTGAAAGCTTTACCTCTCCTATGGAAGGAGACTGTCAAACACGTATGTCTTTCTTTAGGTCAAAGTCCCACCAATATGCTTTAATACAAGCTTGGAACGAATCTAAAAAATTCTATAATTTTCAAGGCCTATGGCATACACATCCTGAAGATGTACCAACACCCTCTCCAACCGATTTAAGGGATATAGATACTGTTCTAAATGGCATTACCAATCTTAATGACCCAGTTTTATATTTAATAATCGGAAGAGTAAAAACTGGAATCTGGATTGGTAGAAAAAATTTTAAAATCAAACTGTTAGGTTATATTGAGTTAAATTGAAAATGCAACTAGACCCATCCCTAAGTTTACAGACTTCTTTATCAGCAATAGATGATTTATCAAATGCAAATAAATATATAGAAGAAATTTTAAAGCATATTTGTATAGATTCATTAGGTGTATTAGTTGATGAAGAACGTAAAAATATAATTTTTGTCTTATTGAAAAATAAAAGCCCTGAAAGTTTTTTCCGTATAATTCTCAATTATGATGATACTTTAACTTTTGTCCGAAGATTGCTTGCCAAAAAAATTTCCATTTATGCACGCTTTCTTCAAGGTCACATAATTGATGCCCACACTCTACATGATTTTGAAAAGTTAAAAGAAACATGGAATTTAACCTCCTCTCAAGAGAGCGAAGTTAAAGATGTAGATTTTGTTCCTAGAAAGATTCCTAAACAAAAACCAAACCCTGTAAACCAATTAGAATATTTCATAAAAAGAATTTTTGATTTTGAGCATCTTACAGGTAGGGGTAACGATTTATCTGAAAAAGATAAAAACCAGATTTATCTCTCAAGTCATGGCCGATGTATGTTTAAAGGATGTGGTGCAAAATTAAACATAGATGAAATAACTGGATTTGAAGGTACATATGGCGTTTTAGCTCATAATGTTGCAGCATCAGAAAATTCTACTCGCGGTATCCCCTTCTTCTCATATCAACTATCAGATGATCCAACGAATATTTTATTATTATGTGAAAAACATCATAGGTTAATTGATAAAGTTGCTGGCGCAGAATATACAGCTTCAAGACTCTCGCAAATGAGAAGTAATTTCACAGCACAATGCGAAGATTTATTAGATTCTTTAAGCTTTACTCCTATGCCAGTGTATTTATTTTTCTGGCCCGTGAATCGCAATATTCCTCAGTCTCCTTCACGACGTGATATTGCAAGCTGCCTTCTCCCATTAAAATCTATTTTGCATAAAGATAAGACACTAATTCATGAACCATTACCAGCTCATTTAAGAGCTTCAGCTGATGAGTTCTATAAAAAGTATTTTTTAGAAGAATTTGAAGTTCAAACAGAACAATTACTTAGGGAAACTAAATTTGATGATAAGAGAGTAGCTATTTTTGGCTTCGGCCCTATGCCATGCCTAATAGCATTAGGAAGTAAATTAGGAAATAAAGGGAAATTTATACCTATGCTTATGTATAGGGATGGAAGTTGTTGGATGTGGCCTGATCTTATATGTACAACCAAAGCGTATGAAATTAATAATTTCAGTGAAATAGAAGATTGTACTGAAATTACTATTAGATTGAATCTCACTGCTGATCCAGAAACCTCTAAAAATAAGGCTGTTGAATTAGGACATCCGGTAATTAATATTACTGCTAAACCAGAATATATGGGGAATGGAGCAATAAGAAATCCTGAACGAGGACTAAGTTTCATGCAAGATATTCATGCGTTATTTCATAGTCTAACAGATAAAGGAATTACCAAAATTCATGTCTTACCATGTGCATCCAATGCTGCTTGTATATGGTTTGGACAAGCATTTGATCTGCATCATCCTGAAATGGTTATTTATGATTACTTAAATAATTCAATGGTTCCAAGACTTCAAATTCGAAATAATGGAAGCAAGAATGAAATCGCTGTAATTTAAACAGTATATTTGATAGTACTTTCATACCATTAGATTTAAATATGACATTAGTAAATGGAGTTTAGCTCTAATGGGGCTTTGTTGCATAAATATCTAAGACTATGATTTTGTTTAATTTATTTTTGGATTAAAATTTAAACAAATCCTTAAAAATCAGTATCTTGAAGAATGTTTATACAACAAAGCCGTTTTAAACTAAAAAATGTTTGTAATACTATTTTATTTAAATCACTCTGCGATCTAGGTATTAAATTTAAGACTTTCCATGGTTTTAAATAATCTTGCAGATTTTTTTGTGGTTCGAGAATATTTAAATCTTTATTAATATCAAAATTTGAGGGAATTCCATTTGTATTTTTTGCTAATAATTCCTTAACTAAATTTGTTGGAATAGCTCCATTTAAATGAACGTGTAAATCACCCTTA
>NZ_JBSYVT010000064.1:0-10221 GCF_054112845.1 Acinetobacter sp. NigerLNRRAM0016 | reverse complement strand
AAAGTGCATATTCTAAAAGCGGACATTTTTACTTTGGAGAAACCGGACATTTCTATTTTGGAGTTACAATATTGATTTCGTATAATGTATATTATGTTAAATAACGTATCCAAGACTGTAGCCTACACAACACAGTTGTTGCTACAGCTCAGCATCATGAATCTGCAAAATTATATTCATGATGCTGAGTACGTGAATGAACATAATATTCGTTATGACGAAATCTCAAGCTATCTCATGCGCTGGATATAATGATCCAATTTGATAAACAATAATTTCAATTGATCTATTTCTTCGTGATTGTCTGAATCAAGCTCTCTGATTTGATCGAGATAGTTCTTCTCTAGTGACTCACGTATAAAAACATAATCTGATTTAAACAGCACGCCTTTGTTACGGTCGTAAAAGCTAGTTCTGAATATATGTCGATTAACTTTCACCGGCATCTTATTGACGCCTTTTCATCATCAAAATTTAAATCTAATAATATTTTCAATCGATCACACATCGTGTGCGCTTTTATGCATTGATCTCTATCAGCAAAACCCCAATTGCTGTAAATCCTGTAACTAATTCCACAAAAGAAAAATAATTTACACGCCGAAACTCTAAGTCTAAATCTAAAGATTCATGTACATAACGACCAAAAAGCATCTCTAAATAATCCATTTGCTCAAATGAATCTCTTAAATAATCTTCATTTTTAATAATTCTTAAGTATCAAAAGATTAAAAAACCTATCATATTAAACCCTGTTCCCTAGCCTGCTGAAATTTTGCGCCCTTAGCCAATATTAAGGTTGAATGAAGCGAATGAAATAAAACTTCCAACCATTTTGACACTACAATCAATCACTTGAGGAATCAGGTCTTACATAGCCAAAAATTTGAAATCTTTTTTTCATTTTTTCACAATTAAGAGCTTTAACCCGAATGCATTGAGCAACTTATAGATGGTTTCTAATGTGGGATTTGCCTCTGGTTTCTCTAGATTTTGCAAGGTCTGCAATGAAATTTTTGTGATTTTTGCCATATCCGATAAGGTGAGATGCAATTCAGTTCGAATGAATTTCGCGACGACATTGATCGGCCAATCAGGATTTTGCTGAATCGTTTCTAAGACATATTGTCTTTTTTTGATTTGTTCTATTTGCGATAAAGGAGTAAAACGTTTATCCATGACCAATCTCCTTCAATTGATTGCAGATATTTTGAATACGATGTGCACTATTTTCTATAATCTCAGCATCAATCCCAATGGCCCGCATCTTATCTAACAAACCTTGATATAGCGGCAATTGTTCAGAAAATAATGCTTTGACTTGATCAATAGATAACGTTGTACATTCAGTAAGTTGATTGGCAATAGAAGCCCATTGATTATCATCTTTCTTCCATCGCGTACATCTTGCGATTCCGTCTGGATGTAACCACATCGGCGCAAAATCAAATAAAGGTGATAAACGTATTTCACCATTCGTTAATCTTTGAAATGCGGTATTTCGGGTATGGTTATCTTTATTACCCAATGCAATATTGGCTAAATCTCGTTTAATGTATTCAATAATCTCTTGCTCTGGATTGGTACAGTTCTGCATGATTACACTGCAGACTTCGTTATGGGTCATCGTCACGCCAAAGCCAACTTTTCCGCTAAACGCAGCAAGACTTTCTTGTGCGATTCGTTCAACACCTTGTTCCGTCACTTGGCGGTCGAACCGTGGAATGAATAAGGTTCTACCATGTAACACAAGCTCTTTGAAAACACGTAAACCTAGATATTCAGCTAATTGCATATATAAGGCTTCTTGATTCAAAATTTTATTCAGCCGCTCATCTGTACCTCGGCTAAATTTGATGAGCCAATGTTGTTTTGCTTCCATATCAGGTAGCGCATGATCTAAATAAAATAAACCATCCTTGCCTTGAGTCATTAAGAGTTTTGGCCATTCACCTTGAACACCAGAAGATCCTGAAATGAACAGCCCAAAAGAAGCCAAAGATTCTAGAAAATCATCACTACGTTCAATAATCTCCTGTAATGAAAACCCTTGAACCAATTGATCAGAATATTGCTGTAAAAGCCATTCATGAGCTTCTTTGATTCTTAAATTTCCAATTGGGTTACTCGCACCAATTCTCAGTAAGGACCAATCAGCGGACTCTTCTTCATATTCTGGTCGTCCTAACCTTCTTAATAGCTCTTTTCGACCATAACCTTGAGGTAAGAGATCAACCAGAAATGCTGGCCAAGTTGGTTCATTATTACTTTCGAGGTTAACTGGAAAATGATTTGAAACGGCATGACCATCACGTAAGCCCATATATTCAATAGCATGTTCCATTGAATAATACGTAGCACTACTTGCCTTCCAGCCTTTGGCTTCGTCTCCAATCAATTCAATGGTTGCACAATCGATCCATTGATTTTTTAGGAATATTTGAATTGAACAAAACTTATTCATAAATATATTAAAATAGTAAAGTATGGCCAGTTAGACCTATTATACAACTATTATAATAGTAAACTAGAGTTATTATTGTATGAAATGCTCTAGAGAGTTGGAGGTTGCGATTACTACCTACTATACTGCAAAAAACTATCTCATCTAGCCTATTTCAATGGATTGGTACAAAGTAGAGTTTAGACTTCTGGGGAGCTTGTAAATCGTCAGATATTATAATAGTTTGTATATTAAATAGTCTTAAGAAATCTCACCTCATCAGCGAATAAAACTAAATATGATACTGATGTTAGAGGCTAAATCTCATGCAATCAAAACGCTTGCGCTTACCGTTCACTGTGTTAGCTGTAGCAATCATAATCAATGTTTGCACGGCGGGACATGCTGATACAAATACTACAATGCTCCCTCCTCCTCAAAAGATAATTTACCCCACCATTGATTCAAGTTTGAGTGAAAGTCTTTATCCAAACGAAGCTGCTACGGCTGAAAAAATTGCAGATGTGATTGAAAAATCCATCCGTGAAAAATATTCTGCAGGCACAGCCCTGCGTGATGCACATCCTAAAGCACATGGGTGTGTACAAGCAGAATTTCAGGTTCAGGAAAAACTTCCTCAAAATTTAGCTCAAGGCATTTTTATTCCAGGCAAGACCTATAAGGCATGGATCCGCTTCTCGAATGCATCTCCTGATGCCAGCCAAGCAGACATTAAAAAAGATGCGCGTGGGATGGCGATAAAAGTTTTAGGCATACCAGGAGAAAAACTTTTAGAAGATGAAAGTAATGCATCTACACAAGACTTCATCATGATTAATCATCCAGTCTTCTTTATTAATGACCCAGATCGTTATCTCGCATTAATGCAGGATATAAACAGCAAGAATTATTTCAGAAAATTGCATATTCCTTTTGCGCTAGGATTTAAAGGAACCTTGATTGCGGCCAATCTTAAAACGAAAATTTCAAATCCTCTACAAACACGATATTGGTCAATGGTTCCTTATCAGTTGGGATTAGGTGCTGATCATCAAGCAGTGAAATATTCTGTCCGAGCCTGCTCAGCAAACGTAGACCCTATGCCAGATCATCCAAGTCATGATTTTTTGCGTGAGGTACTTCGAAATAGTTTGCAAAAGAATGATGCCTGTATGGAATTTCTGGTACAAGCAAGAACCTCCAATACCATGTCTGTCGAAGATTCCATGACTGAGTGGATGGAAAGTCAAGCTCCATTTTATCAGGTCGCAACAATTCATATTCCTAAACAGGTTTTTGATACGCCAGATCAGAATAAATTTTGTGAAAATCTTTCTTTTACGCCATGGCATGCTTTACCTGAACATAAACCACTTGGTGTAGTCAACCGAATGCGTAAAGTCATTTATGAGCGGATTAGTCGAGTCAGACATGAGATGAATTTAACCAAAAGACAAGAACCTTTGTAGCCTATTTATTCTTCTGACTATATGAAATGAGTAAAAATAAATAGTAATTAAAGTTTATCAATTTTAAGGAAGACTCCCCTAAGGCTTATCTAACCTAAGTTATACAAGACAGACTCAATGCGTTAATCTCCAAATTGAATATGGTCAGGACTTAAAACGTTTACGATACTCTGTTGATGTTAAACCTATTGTTTTCACGAATATTTTATTGAATGATGAACAGTCTTTGTAGCCGACTTGCCAAGAAATTGAGTCAAAACTTAAATTTGTCGTAAGCAATAAATCCTGTGCTTTATGAATTCTTAAATTCTGGCAATATTCAATTGGTGTAAGCCCTGTCGCTTTCTTAAAGCGTCGTAACAATGTCCTTTTTTCAAGGTTGGCCAACTCAGCTAAATCGTCTACTGTCACTTTATTCGCATAATTATTTTGTAACCAATGCTGAATCTTTACGATGGCAATATCACCATGACTTAAATTAGGTAAAAACTGTTTATAGTAAGACTGTTCTCTGGAAGGTGGGTCAACCAAGAGTAATTTAGAAAACTCAACCATTAATTGCGATGTATAGATTCGCTCGATCAATTTAAGCCCCAAATCCATCCAAGACATAATTCCTGCCGTAGTAATCACATCAGGATCTTCAACAATGATTTTATTACTATCAATATTCACATAAGGAAAGCGTTCTCGAACAATTTCATTGTTTAGCCAATGTGTCGTTATCGTTCTACCATCAAATAAATTTGTCTCCAAAAGCGTAAATACTCCTGAACAGATAGAACAAAGTACTGTTCCGTTCCGATAGTGCTGTCGAATCCAATGAGAATAGTTTCTAGCAGTCTGTTTAGAGAGTGGAGCTTCAAAGCTCGGTGGAATAATTATAAAATCAATCTTATCACCAGACTCCGCCTGACTTTCCCAAGTCTTGACTATTTCTCCATGAGCATCGTGCCAATGCGTCACTTTAATTGTATCTTCACCTTGATTGAGTGCTTGCTGGTTGGCATACAGCAATAAATCAGTTAGGCCCCACATAGAAGCTGAATGGGCTTGCGGATAGTTCAAAATTGCAATCTCATTAATTTTACTCATTTGTCGCTATCCACCAGTATTTAGTCATTTGCGACTATTCATGTTTTACCAGCACTTTGTCAAGATAAACTCGACATTTACTTATTCGAGTTCAAAATTATGAGCAAGCAAGCGGTGGTAGTTGTAGATTTACAAAATGAATATCTACCAACGGGAAAACTTCCATTAGTTAATATTGAAGCAGCTTTAGACAATGCAGCGAAAGTCATTGAACATGCACGCCAGCATGCAATCCCTGTCATCCACATCCGTCATGAGTTCCTCGATCCAGAAATTTCATTTTTTGTAAAAAATACAGAGGGAGTGGAAATAATTGAGACTGTTGCCCCAGTCGCTAATGAATGTGTGATTACTAAAAACTATCCAAATTCTTTCTTAAAAACTGATTTAGATGCACATTTAAAAGAACAAGGTATTGAGCAGTTAACTATTATTGGTGCCATGAGCCATATGTGTATTGATGCGACTACACGTGCTGCATCGGATTTGGGTTATAAATGTACAGTTGTGGAAGATGCATGCACAACGATGAATCTCGAATTTAATGGTCAAGTCGTTGAAGCCGCTCAAGTACATGCGGCGTTTATGGCTGCTTTAGCCTTTGCCTATGCTGAAATTGCGACGACAAAACAACTTTTAGAAAACTAAAAAGTGTAAATTAGATAATAGGTTTATTTAATTTACAATTATATATAAACAATAAAAAGGCCTAACATCGTGTTGGGCTTTTCTTATGAGTCTCTCCGATATAATGCCAATTAACATTATAAAAAATACTCAGTATCACTCTGAATTTTTGGGGAAATATGCTGTTCTACCCACGTTAACCATGCTCTTGTTTTCGCATCAATAAAATGACGGGATGGCAATAAGGTATAAACACCTATATCTGGTGATCTCCAGTCAGATAATAGACGGCGTAATCGTCCAGTACTTATAGCTTCAATTACAGTAAAGGTTGGCAGCAATGCAATGCCCATATCTTGCTGCACCATATCCAGTAAAAGCTCGGGTGAATCTGCAATCAAGGGTCCTGTAATATCAATTTGATAAGAACAACTTTTTTCACTCACCAGATGCCATTGCGGTGTAATTGATGGATTCACCAATCTTAAACATGCGTGCTTTTGTAGATCATCTAATGATTTTGGCTCACCATATTTTTCTAAATAAGCGGGTGATGCACAAAGTACTGAAAATATGGTTCCAATTTGACGGGCAACAAATCTTGAATCCGCCAACGATTCCGCAAGATACAGACTGACGTCAATGCCTTTGCCTAAAAGATCTGGAACATTCTGTGAAGTACGGTATTCAACTGTAAGCTCTGGATAGGTTTCACAGAATTCTGCCATCACTGGAGACACATAATGATGACCAAAACTTGCCATACTCAAAACACGTAGCCGTCCTTGTGGTTTGGTTGCCCTCCCCATGGCTTGGGTTTCAGCTTCATCGACCATCGCGAGCACTTGACGGCACTGCTCGGCATAAGTTGCACCAATATCGGTCAATGCGTGCTGTCTGGTCGTTCGTTGTAGTAATTTTGTTCCTAAACGCCCTTCTAACTCACTAATTAGTCTAGAGACTTGCGCTGTTGTCAGTTCCATCTGCTCTGCAGCTGCCGTAAAGCTTCCACTATCAATGACTTTCAGGAAAGCATGCATCGCATGAAGTAATCCACCATCAAGATTTTTGCGCATAACGTAAATATCTTTTGCTTAATTACGCATTGTTGCACCAGTCTGGATCAATCACAATGACATTAATGTACATACATTGAGCAGTTTTCATTCTTCAATCAACTGATCAATCGTTTTCCGAGTATGTCATTTACTCCAAATATTCAACGGGATGTTGAGAAAATAAAGTAGCAAGACTACAAAATTCCAAGGAGAAATAAATGAATATAGCTACAAAATTTACTCCAAATAAGATTCCAACCAAGGATGTAACACTCGAAGATAAATATCTCAGTGATGACGGTACTGCTTACATGACAGGTATCCAAGCTATGGTGCGTTTACCACTCGCACAAACACGGCGGGATACTTTAAACGGTTATCATACTGCTGGCTTTATTTCTGGTTATCGTGGTTCTCCTGTCGGAAATTATGATAATTATCTCTGGCAAGTAGAAGGCATACTCAAAGACCATCATGTGGTTTTTCAACCTGGCGTAAATGAAGATTTAGCTGCTACTGCAATTTGGGGTACCCAACAAGCCAATCTCTCAGGTCAAGGAAAATATGATGGTGTGACTTCTTGGTGGTATGGCAAAGGTCCAGGTGTAGACCGTTCTGGAGATGTTCTGCGTCATGCCAATCTAGCAGGAACATCCGAACGTGGTGGTGTGGTTGCCTTCTTTGGAGATGACCATTCTTGTAAATCCTCAACAGTTCCACATCAGTCAGAACATGTCATGATCGGTTGTGGGATTCCAATTTTTTATCCGACATCAATACAACAAATTCTTGATCTCGGTGTTCATGCTGTTGCCATGTCACGCTTTACGGGTGTGTGGACGTCAATGAAACTGGTCAGTGAAATTGTTGAAACTTCTGCTTCTGTGCATGTGGATTCAGATCGCGTCATTCCTGTATTGCCCGAAAATGTCGCAATGCCTGAAGATGGTGTCAATATTCGTTGGCCTGATCATGGGATTCAGCAAGAAGAACGTCTATATAAATATCGCCTACCTGCGGTTTTGGCTTATGCCCGTGAAAATGAACTGAATCAGGTCACTTGGCATTGTCCTGATGCCCGTATTGGTATTGTCGCCAGTGGTAAAGGCTATTTAGATACCATTGAAGCCTTACGTATATTAGGCATCGAAGGTGAAACAGCCCAACAGCTCGGACTACGCGTCTATCAAGTTGCTTTGATTTGGCCTTTAGAGCCACAAGGTCTGCATGAGTTTGCCGAAGGTTTAGAAGAACTGATTGTGGTGGAAGAAAAACGCCCGATTTTAGAAGCACAAATTAAAGAGGAATTGTACGCACTTCCAGATGATAAACGCCCTCGTGTCATCGGTAAAGCTTGTGATGGCAAAGGTGAATGGAGTACAACTGTAGATGAAGCCCCTTTGAAGGGTTACTTTGAGTACCAGCCAGAACCTATTGCAAAAATGCTGGCAGTTCGCTTCTTAAAACTAGACCTTCCTGAAAGCTTAAAAACACAAATTCAAAATAGAGTTGAGCTACTACAACAATCAGAGCAAGAATCCCAGCATGCACCTGATATTGCAGAACGCAAACCGTTCTTTTGTAGTGGCTGTCCTCACAACTCATCCACGGTCTTACCTGAAGGCAGTCGTGCATTAGGCGGGATTGGTTGTCATTATATTGCGGTCTCACTCAATCATGGCACAGAAACCTTCTCACAAATGGGTGGCGAAGGTGTGAGTTGGGCTGGTGCTTCTCATTTCACCAATGAAAAGCATATTTTTGCCAATCTGGGAGATGGAACATATTTTCACTCAGGTTATCTGGCAATCCGCCAAGCAATCGCGGCAAAACTCAATATCACCTACAAAATTCTCTATAACGATGCGGTTGCCATGACGGGTGGACAGCATGTCGATGGTCATCTCACCGTGGCACAGTTAACCCGACAACTTGATGCTGAAGGCATCACCAAACAAGTCATCGTTACGGATGAACCTGAGTTAATTCATGCCGAAGAAGGTGTTGCATCTCATGTAGAGATCTATCACAGAAATGAACTGGATGATGTGCAACGCAAACTGCGTGATATTTCTGGTGTTACGGCGCTAATTTATGTGCAAACTTGTGCCAGTGAAAAACGTCGTCGCCGTAAACGCAATACTTATCCAGATGTTGCAGAGCGTGTTTTTATTAATAGTGAGATTTGTGAAGGTTGTGGTGACTGCTCTAAGCAATCGAACTGTTTATCTATCGAGCCTATAGAAACAGCATTAGGGACTAAACGGCAGATTAATCAAAGCAGTTGTAACAAAGACTTCTCTTGTGTCGAAGGTTTCTGTCCAAGTTTCGTGACCGTACATACCCGCGATATGAAACGTCCAGAAACTTTCGAAGGGATTGCAGCTGGCTGGCCAGAAAATCCAATCATTCCTGAGCTGGGGCAACAACCGATTCATATCATGGTGGGTGGTGTTGGCGGTACAGGGGTCGTGACCGCAGGTGCTTTACTTGGCATGGCGGCTCATTTGGAGGGTAAAGCTGTACGTATCATGGATATGGCTGGACTTGCTCAAAAAGGAGGTGCGGTATATTCCTACATCCAACTTGCTACAGACGATGATCAGATCTCAGCAACCAAAATCCCTGCGGGTCAATGTGATGTTTTAATCGGGGCAGATGCCATCGTTGCAGGGAGTAATGCGGCGCTTTCACGCTTAAAAGCAGATGCTGTTGTCATCGTCAATGAAGATGGTTCCCCTACTTCGGCCTTCCTTGAATCTCGAGATTGGCATGCACCAATAACGGACTTGATTAATCGACTTCGTGGTCGAACCACGCAAGGCAAACTCATCTCTTTACCTGCAATACAAATAGCCACACAAGTGTTGGGAGATGCAATCTTTGCCAATCAGATCTTGCTTGGCATGGCTTGGCAAACTGGTCAAATTCCGTTGAAGCGTGAAAGTATTGAAAAAGCAATTCGCTTGAATGGCACGGCTGCTGAAAAAAACCTTGAAGCTTTCCGTATCGGTTGCCATTTAATTAGCGATCCAGACTTGGCAAAACGCATTATAGCAAGCATACCCGCAACGCATACACCAACCACCTTGACCGAACTGATTGAAGATCGCACTACGCGTTTGGTTGAATACTGGAACCAAGCGTATGCAACGCAGTATCGAACCCTTGTGGAACAGGCAGCGAAAGTTTTGCCAGAAGAATTGGCTGGAACAATTGCGACTCAGTTGTATAGAGTCATGGCCTATAAAGATGAATACGAAGTTGCACGCTTACTCACAGGCAAAAGTTTTAAACAATCAATTGAAACCCAGTTTGGTAAAGGTCTACGTTTAACCTATCACTTAGCTCCGCCTGCTTTGGGTGCTCATGGGGTTATCCGTAAACGTGCTTTCGGATACTGGATGCGTATTCCAATGATGTTACTTGCTCGTCTTCAGTGGCTCCGAGAAACCTTCTTCGATCCATTTGCTTTACAGCAAGAACGTCAAAAAGAACATGCATGGCGTGATCGTTATATCGCCTTTGT
>NZ_JBSYVT010000063.1:0-11671 GCF_054112845.1 Acinetobacter sp. NigerLNRRAM0016 | reverse complement strand
GTTGTTCGATATACCTTTGACGGTTTTCTATCTCCAGAGTACCAACACTATATAGACGAATTCATTGCAGAAAATGAACTGGATGAAGATGTCATTTTGAATATCAGAAATAAAACATCATCAGATATAGGCCTGGTTAATGTTGGCTTTAATCTAAATGGTTGCATCCTTGGCTTAACCCATACGGATGAATGGATGGAACATTTATTCCACTTGGTTAAGTTCATTACTGACAGTGAAAAACGCGAGAAAAGTAGGAACTTTTTGTCTGAACAAGACAAAATCAAGGAACAAAAAGTTTTAGAAAAACAAGCCAAAGAAAAAGAAAGGGAAGTGATGATTCAACAGGTAGAGGATCTCACCAATACCGATGATTTTAAATTATGCAAAACGAAGGGTGAAATATTGTTGTTTTGGGAAAAGAACATTCCTGACCTATACAAAACTCTATCCAGAACTTTTATGGAAACAATGTCTAAGAAATATATCTCTATATTGCGTGGCTCATGAAGTGATACGATATGAGGAAGAACAACGAGTAGTGCATAAATCAGTGTTCTTGAACAACGCAAACAACAATAAATATTAGTACTCAGCATTCACCAAAGTTTTGTATTGAGAATATTTCGTCAAATTTACTGTGTCACGTACTTGGCCATATTGAATACTGCCTAGATCTGAGTAGGTAAGGTTTTTCTTTTGAGATACTGCAACCAATAATTCATAGTTATTTCTTTGATTGAGTTCAATTGCTGAAGCGATATTTTTGTCTTGGCTCACTTGAGAAATAATGCTTTGGATCTCCTTTCTATCTGAAGCAGATACATCCAATGTAGTTAAATAAAATCCGATCGATAGAAATATTGTGGCGGTTAAAGTGAATAGGGATGCACCAGTAAGATAAACGGCGCGTAGAGTTCTATACTTTGTATAAACCACAACTGAAGATATGCAGATTGCCAAACATAGCGCAAGAATAACGGCATGTTGGTCTAGATAATCTGAGAAAAGCATTGTAAAGCCTGAAGCACAAAAACATGTTATATCACTTAGCTACCAAGCCATTTGTAGTATTTGAGACTTATCGTATATATGAAATATAAATAGCAAACCTTTGGTATATACTGAATCGGTTTAAAGTGCTGAAACAATAGGCTTTAGAAATAAAATACTAGTCAAAATGTGAATAATCAGGGGGTACACATGGGGCAAGCTAAGCAAAGAGGTACAGCTCAAGAACGTGCTGAAAGTGCAATTCAAAGTACGATTGATGCAACCTTGGCAAAGATTAAGACCGTACTTGATAGATACTATCAAGACATGCCGAATAACTTCTCGCAAGCTGAAAATTACTTTACTGGATATGTCGCTGCATTTGATATTAAAGATGGGATGGAACTTGAAGGTAAAGAGTCTGAATGGGCTTATGATGGTTTACCTACGCCTACCGCTTTACTCAAACTCGTTGAAACTGAGTTAAACGAAGTGATACGTGAAGATAAAGAGTTTTTGGATGACTTTGATCCTGAAATGTATATTGAAGAACTAGGCGAAAACTTGATGTTCTTCCGCTATATAGGTGCTTCTAGTTTCGATACGCCAGATGATGTTTTGCATAATATTCAAACAGTGTCATTTTGGGCGCCACACTTGGTCATGATTAATGGCGTATGGCATAACACTTATGATGCTGGTGCGGTCAATGATGATGGTGAAACGGTCGGCATAAGATTCTAATTCTAGAGGGGTGCATATTGATTACTGCAGCATGCACCTTATTGGTTTAAACATTGCTGTATCGACTGAGCAATATTTTCAGATATTTTCCAGATTACTTTCTGATTAGATAAGCGATTTGCTTCTTCAGGATTGGCAATCACGCCGATCTCAATTAAAACCGCCGGCTTTTGTGATTTCTTCAGGACCACTAGATTGTCATATTGATATACGCCATTTGAGGTCAAAAGCTTTTTGTTTTCACCTGGTATATTAATGCCATGGTAAGTAGAAGGGCTTTCACCAATTGATTTTAGGTTCTGGCCAATGAGATTGGCGCATTTCAAACTTTTTCCGTATTCTGGATTTTTCTTTGATACAAAAATTGAAAAACCTTTGAGTTGATTCTTGTACTTGGTCAGCTCAGTAGGTATTGAGTCGTGGTGCACCGAAATAAAAAGATTAGCATTAGGGTATCTGGTCGCACGTTGAACCAGTGAGACTTTATCTTCATTCACTGAAGATCTGAGCACTTGGACATGACGCGATTTAAGAAAGTATTCAATAGAATTGACCATGCTAAGGTTGTAAGTGTATTCAGGATAGCCGTTAGCTGCAGTAGATCCAGCTTGTTTTGGTGAATGGCCAACATCAAGTACTACTGAATTTTCAGCAAAGATAGATTGTGTAATGATTGACATTGCTAATATCGATATACATTTTAGCTTTAGCACAATTAAAACCCTTTAAGCTATTATTATGGTTTTAAGTATATTTAATTTAAAAAAAATTAAAAGGTTTAAAAGGTTTTGTTAAAATGGTTTTAAGATGGTTTTAAGATGGTTTTAAAGTACTTATCATGAGAGCTCTAAATACAATTTTGGATATAAAATTTATACATCGACTGTTCACTCAGTTTGTAGAACATCACCCACGACCATTGAGTGTTCACTTCCTGAAAGGCACCTATATAGATGAATTAGAGGGTTATAAGTCTAAATGGCTCGTTCGTTCTATTCAGCGTCTTATTAAAAATTGGGTCCAATTGGGGATGATAGAGGATCTAGGGCGTTCTACTTGTCGCTCATCTAAATATTATAGATTAAGTAAGTATGGTGAGCTGTTCCTTAAAATATATAGAACGAATGCTAATGTTAACTTTTATGACAATCCTAAGTTTAAGATATTAAAAAAAGATATTTCATATCGTTATTTTACCTTTACATATTTTGCAGTTTGCCAAAACAAATCCTTTAAATTGTCAGATCTGCAAAAACTTGGTGACTGCCTGAATTACCACATTCACGGACGTTCTTGGCAGCGTAATATTAATTTGTTCATTGAAGCTGGAATTATTTCATGTGAACGTCAATGTCCATCAGAAAGTTATAATTATCATGTAATCAAAGCATCCATCCATGCATTTGTGAAATCAGAACCCATTGAACGCATTGAGTTTGAAAAAAACTTGCTGAACTTAGGTATCGTGAACAATTATGAAAAATATATAGACTACAATAATTTGCTGTTTCACGTTTTGTTTAGCAAATGGATTAACAGTCCAGTTGACTTTGGATATTTTGTCGATCAAAACTTTTACGGTGCCAGCTAAGCTCACTCAAAACATCTACGGTGTAATACACCGTAAAAAGAATTGCACCTGGTACTTGCCACTAAAAAATGACAGTGAATGACATTTTGAGAGAAAAAAATTGTGGGGTAGTGCCTTTTCTACTCCTTTGAGAATTATAATTATGACAATTCCGATACACCTAACAATAACTTCATATTTTTCTTTCTTGAACTAAGATTCAATACCTTAACTAATTTCTATTTCAATCATAAAATATGATATGTTGACCTTAAGAATAATTCATAAACTTTACTATGTTTGCTTTAAAAACAATTCATTTAGAAAAGAAAGTCTCAAACGAAAATCAAATTATTCTTTTATTTGATTTAGATTCATTCTGTCCATGTATGTACCCTATGCTGTACACCATGAAATTTCTTAGATTTCAAAGTATCTCTACGCAGCATGCAGATTTAATCGCAATAAAATTTTGGTATGAATTTTGGTTTGAAAAGTTTGCCACGTCCTTTTGTGAGTCGTTCTATTCGACATCCTATAATTTTGAGATCATTCAATGTGAAATTGATAATTTCATTGTTTACTTAGAAAATAATAAAAAACTTGAAAGTAATCTTATACGGCTAAGCAATTCAGAACATATTAATTACACAACAATTGGTCATAGAGTTAGATCCTTCTTAAAGTTTTACAACTTCTTGATTAATGAATACTTAAGCATGCAATCACAGCCACAACTTACGTTGAAGGAAATTCAAAAAATTAAAGAAAACTTGAATAAATATATGACAATAAAGAAAAAAATTATAAATAATTTTTCAAAAGCCAATAAGACAATTAAAAGTGAGATAAATCATAATTTTAAGAGCATGAATCAGGAAATGATTAAAGGATTGTATTCAGTCATTTCACCAAGTAACTCTAATAAATACAATGAATTAAATCCTTTTAGATCTAAAAATGTACAACTCAGAAACTTTCTGATCATACATCTCATGCTCAACTATGGTCTTAGAATTGGTGAGCTTATGCTACTAACAACCAACTCTATTAAAAAATCAATTCAGAATCATAGTTTTAGTTTAATTATTACAAATACAGATGATGAGTTCGATGATCGATCAAAAAAGCCAAAAATCAAAAATGAATATTCGTACCGAGTAATTAAACTGCAGGAACGAGACTACAGAATTCTTCAAATCTATATAAATGAAATCCGAAAAGAAATTCCTTCACATATCTTATTTACATCCTTAAAGCCTCCCTATTCTGCTTTAAGTTATGGTAATCCTCCCATAAATAACCGAAGTTAAAAGTAGAGGTTAAGCAGCCCTTAGAGGTGGCTTTCCTTTGTTAGCTTGATGTGGTCTTTCATGGTTGTAATGCCACAACCAGTTTGTTGCATAATCTTGTACTTCTTCCAGTGTGTCAAATAGATGCTTGCTTAGCCAGCTATAACGTATAGTCCGATTATAACGTTCAATATACGCATTCTGCTGTGGCTTACCTGGTTGAATATATTCAATACGAATACCGTGCTCAGTAGCCCAGCGTACAAATTCATGACTGATAAACTCCGGGCCATTGTCACACCGAATAACTAACGGCTTTTCTCGCCACTCCAGCAACTGATTCAACGTACGAATAACTCGGATTGTAGGTAATGAGAATCCTGCTTCAATCGCTAAGCCTTCTCGACGGTAGTCATCAATCACATTTAATAATCGGAACTTTCGACCATCGATCAGCTGATCATGCATAAAATCTAATGACCAGACCTGATTTTCTCGGATTGGTTCTTTCAATGGTTCAGGCGCGTGCCGTTTTAGTCTTCTTCTCGGTTTAATACGCAGATTTAGTGCCAACTCACAGTAAATGCGGTAAACCCGCTTGTGATTCCAGCAGTGATTCTCAACATGTCGTAAATATGAGAAGCACAGACCAAATCCCCAATCGGAATTTGCCTCAGTGAGTTCAATGAGCTGTTTAGCAATTAATGCATTGTCATCGCAAAGTTTAGCCTGATAACGGTAGCAGGTTTCACTAATGCCAAATGCAGAGCAAGCTAAACGGATACTAACCGCATGCAGGGCAACGGCTTGTTGAGCCATCTGACGTCGGCAAGATGGCTTCACCACTTTTTTGACATTGCTTCCTGAACAATCTCTGCCTTTAATCGCTCTTCAGCATACATTTTTTTTAGTCTGGTATTTTCGGCACTGTTGCAAATAGGGATCTGAGTCGATGATGTTCCCTTTAAAAAGTGCTTAGAGACCGAAAACCCTGTTGATTAGACACACTTCACCCTGAGGCTGACCATAATAAAATGACGATGCTTGTCCTTTACGTAGTGCACGCATGACTTCAATACCTTTAATTGTGGCATAAGCAGTCTTCATAGATTTGAATCCTAATGTGGCCCTGATGATTCGCTTTAACTTACCATGATCACATTCAATGACATTATTTTTATACTTAATCTGCCTGTGCTCAATATCTACTGGACATTTTCCTTCTCGCTTTAATCGTGATAAAGCATGGCCATAGGTCGCTGCTTTATCTGTATTGATGACCCGTGGAATTTGCTATTTTTTCACCGTATTGAAGATCTTTCCTAGAAAACTATAGGCTGATTTACTGTTCCGTCTAGCGGAAAGGTAAAAGTCAATCGTATGACCCCGTTGATCAACTGCACGATACAGGTAAGTCCATCGCCCCTTCACTTTGATATAAGTCTCATCCATATGCCATGAATGTAAATCTGTAGGATTACGCCAATACCAGCGTAACCGTTTTTCCATTTCTGGAGCATAACGCTGAACCCAACGATAAATTGTACTGTGATCCACATTTATGCCTCGTTCAGCGAGCATTTCTTGAAGTTCACGATAGCTGATGCCATATTTACAATACCAACGAACAGCCCAAAGAATGATTTCACCTTGAAAGTGCCGACCATGGAAGGGATTCATCTGCTGTATCTCGAAATAAATAAGATATTTAGCTTATCATGTCAGCCTATTTGCAACAGTGCCATAAAAACTGCCTAATCCTGGATCGTAGAGACTTCATTTTTGAGAAAACGGAAGACCTAAAAGGCTTCAATGGCATCCATTGATTATTCGCCAAAGCTAAATAAAACCGTGGAACATTGATTGTTTTTTGATCGTGAAACATGAAAAATCATAAAAAAGCCCAATCGGGTGTGATTGGGCTATAAACTAGAAACTACAGCATTGATTTCTAAGGAAAATTAGAACACCTTTCGTATAAGGTGTATTATGTTAATTTTAGATAAATTAAAAATTTTCACTTTTAAGGGAATATCATGTTTAAACTTTTCTGCATTTTAATGCTATGTGCTAGTCAACAAGTTTTTGCTGGATTTGAAAATTTAAAAAAAATTGAAATTGAAGAACTTACCTTTAAAGAAATTATTAGAAGTCTTTATGAAGGTCAATTTACTCAAGGAAAAATTACTGAGATTGATTATGAAGATGGAGAATCATTTAGTCTTTATGATAAAAATCAAAAAAGAAAAGACATAGAAAATAGTACTTTATTAAAAAAACCAAAAAAATTAGACAAGCTAGAAAATCATTATATGCACTCTGACCAATAGGCATGGTTGCGGTTAAAATCACGCTGTAATGGAAAATCCTGTAACGCTAGATGCAGTTTGGCCTGCGCCTGTGCAATCGCCTGCACCTGGTCAATGCTGGCCTGCTCAGGATGCTCACCCATTAAACGTGGCGCAATCTGGGCAGGTTTGCCTGCAATACTATGGATGGCCTGACCGTGATGTTTCAACGGCACCGCGACAGGTACGCCTGCCTGCCCCAAACAGTCCAGCACGGGCACCAATTCAGCCGCCCCCTCAGTATCCAATTCTTCAAAAACCGTTAAGACATACTGTTTCTGTGTATGATCCACCAAAAAAAAGTTGGTGTTTTGAATACCGCCCTGGATTGGAATCAGGTCAATCACCGCCAAACCATAAGGCTCGGCAAATGCCTGCACTTCTTCTAAACTCAACGGGGTATAAACCGACATGGAAAACCTGCAAAATATCACTCTGATTTTGATAGAATACCCGTTCCCTCCATGAAGGTGTAGCACCAGAGTCGGTCTCCTTTCTCTCTTGGCGATTTTTTGGAAAATTTTATGCTCGCAAAACGTATTATCCCTTGCTTGGATGTTGATAATGGCCGAGTCGTTAAAGGCGTTCAATTCCTTGATATTCGTGACGCAGGTGACCCTGTTGAGGTTGCACGCCGTTATAACGAACAGGGTGCCGATGAAATTACCTTTTTAGATATTACCGCCACCCATCATGGACGGGACACCACCTACCGTACGGTGGAGCGGATGGCGGAAAGCGTGTTCGTGCCTTTAACTGTGGGGGGTGGCGTGCGTAAGGTTGAAGACATCCGTTTATTGTTGAACGCAGGTGCCGACAAGGTTAGCATCAACTCGGCTGCGGTGTTTAACCCAGAATTTGTACAAGAAGCATCGCAACGCTTTGGCGCACAATGTATTGTGGTTGCCATTGACGCAAAAAAAACGGGCGAGAATAAATGGGAAATTTTTACCCACGGTGGACGTAAGCCAACAGGTATTGATGCAATAGAATGGGCTGTTAAAATGGCAGACTTTGGTGCAGGTGAATTACTGATTACCAGTATGGATGCCGATGGAACCAAAGCAGGCTATGACATCGCTTTAATGCGTCAAATCAATGATCGTGTCACGATTCCAACGATTGCTTCAGGTGGTGTAGGAAATTTACAACATTTGGCAGATGGTATTTTGAAAGGTGGCGCAGATGCTGTACTTGCAGCTTCCATTTTCCACTTTGGTCAACATACGATTCCAGAAGCGAAAAAATATTTAGCTGAGCAAGGCATTGAAATGCGCCTTTAAGCAATAAAAAATAGCGAGATCCAAACCTCTCAATGCGATTGCTTGAGAGGTTTTTTATTCGGCAAATTTTAGTCAAAAAAATACCTTGCTGAGCAAGGTATATGAAATGCGTTTATACAACGCTAGAGGGTAAACGAAAAACAATAAATTTGGATAAATATCAAGCAACAAAAAGGCTTGGGCTAAATTAGCGAGATATTCAGCAAAAATATTGACATTAAAAACCAATTTTATTGACAATTCACGACATAAGCACACGACCAGCATCATGTTTTGTCAAAATGCCCTCTTCACGCTTTATCAAGAAGCAACCGATACTTTTTCGATCTCTTCTGTCTGAGCAGCGGCCACCAATTTTGGTTTCTGTTCTACCCATTTAGCAGGAAATACTGATTCAATCGCTTCAGTTAATATCTTCGAAATCGGTGTAGGTAAAGGTAGACCCAATGGATTGGCTTCTTTCAAATCTGCTGAAGACACCACACGCGTCCCCATCACATAATCAAACCAAGGACGAGTAACACACCAATTTGCATCTTGGTTCGAGTTCATGTGGTGATCATAGTGCCACGGGATTGTACGCTTCGCCCAATCAGGCTCAAGATGGGCACGGCGATGAACATAATAATAATTCCCCGCACTATAAATCGCTGCAAGCGCCATGCCTTTTGAAAAAGGATAGAACACAACACTTAGCACACCTGCGGCTACAGCAAGTGACATTAACTCATTGCGCGTACGCCAGTTGTCCAGACCCTCGACATAACAATCATCAGAAAAGCCCTGCTTGCGCACTTCACGGTGGTGTGCCCAGTGCGATTCCATCTGTTTTGGCGTTGGGCTGAAACGTGGCTTGCCTTTACGGTGAACCCCATGCAGTAGATATTTATGGGCAAACCATTCATAACCGTTTGCAATCACCAAACCTGCAACAAAACCCTTCAACATGGTTTTCTCCAAATGTTTCCTTATTTTTTTAAAGATATAAATTTTTGTAGGCGAAGTATTGACGATAAGATATATTTATATTGACAAAACACGACAGAATAAGGAGTAGACAGGATGTCCCAACTCAAGAACTATACAGGCTCTGTTTATGGCGGATTAGGGCATTTATTAAAGGCTTATTGCGAAACAAAAAATATTGAAATTCCTGAGCAATTACAACAAGTCCAAAATCTTGAACGTTTTGATTACGTCATTTGGCGTGACTTACTTGAAGATCTTAATCGTTTAAATCCCAAGACAGGTTTAGGCTTAGAAATTGCAGAGCACGTACAACCTAAACATTTAGGAATTATTGCTTATCTCGCACTGTCATGTGAAAACTTGGGCGAAGCATTGGCGCGTTATCATGATTTTCATCGCTTAATTTATGATGGTAGCCCTCTCGTCGTTGAATTTAACCCACCCTACGCATCAATCCGCTGGGAAGCTCCAGAACCCAACCCAACCCAATTAACAGATGAAATTGCAATTGCGCTGATGGTGCAATTCCATAAGTTATTTCTGTCAGGTGAAGATCTCAATCAACACGAAGTGCATTTTGTGAATACCGCACCGAAAAACATTATGGTTTATGAGCAGTATTTCCGTTGTAAAGTCCGTTTTGATCAGCCTAAAACTCAGCTACTTCTACCTGTTACCGAAGCCTTTAAGCCACTTCGAACAGGCGATCACACTTTACAGCAACTACTTTTACAGCAGGCACAGGCGCTTCTGGACAAATTACCCAACTCGACCCAACTCGACCAACGCTTGCAGCACGCCATTTTGACGGGCCTGCAAAAGAACCAATACCAGATCGACTTTATTGCGGGGAAACTGGGAGTTTCGGTTCGGCAGTTACAACGCCACCTGCAACAGCAAAATGCCACTTTTCAGGAACGGGTACAGGAAGTTCGCTTTATGCTGGCAACTGAATATCTAAAAGACCCACACCTGAGTTTACAGGAGATTGCCCTGCTGCTTTGCTATTCAGAACAAAGTGCCTTTCAGCGCGCATTTAAGCTTTGGACTGGTTTAACCCCACAACAGTGGCGGAAGAACAATACCATTTATAGTTCTTAATCAAGTTGATAAGGAAACGATGGTTTCTTAAAGCATTTTTTATAGAAATGGATTTTCGATTTCCTGTTCAGGTTGGCGCTGAATTTTTTCAGGGAGATTTTCCTGTTCCAGGGCTGCCACCAGCTCATTAATAAAGGCTTGTAACTTCTTGGCAGCCTGTAAACCGACCTGATCTTTGGTTATTTGCAGATTGCCATATAGGCTCACACAATCGACCTGATTTTCCAGGGTCAGGTCATAGATTGCGGAAGACTCATTTCCATTCACAAAAGGCTTAAACATCTCGTTCCCCATTATTATTCTCTTTTCATCACACTGAGCTAAACATAGATGATTTGCAAGATGCTCTACATTATCTCAACAATTGTAAAAAATACTGCACCAGCATATCCACCAACTGCTTGATCAGCGCCTGCTTGGTTTCCTCATCAATCTGTGGCAACTTACTTTCAGCAGTCTGGGACTGTCCTGAAGCAAACTGCTTTTGTTGAGCCTGTATGCTGGCGGTATCGGCTTCTTCCGCACATTGGCTTTCCGCATCCCAACGCATATATTTAATGTCTTGATTGGCCTTAACCTGAGCTGCGGTCAACGGTAATTGATAGATGTTACGCTTCTGCTGCTCGGTCAGTTGCGGGAATAAATTAACCCCCAGCTTCTCTTCCAGATAACAGATACTGACGACCCTGACCTGCTGTGAATCATTGTTAGGTGCATAATAGGCACCGCTAATGCCCTGTTTGGGCAGATACACCGCCTTATACACGGCCGTTGGCACAATCACGCCATTCCCAATGGTTTTGAGCCGCTTTCCCTCAAACACGGGACCTGTGACAATATAGGCATCCCTATGCTGTTTGGTCACAATCGCGCGCACGGCCTCCTCCAGCTTACGCCAGACTTCCTGATTATTTTTAGGGGCCTGTGGCACCATATTAGCTAAAGAGAAACTATCATATTGTGCAGCGGTGTTATTCATATCGCCATTTGGCGCCATGTGTTATATCCGGATTTAATCTATACTCATACAAAACACTCAATTTAATTTAAATTATATAAACTATAAATTAAGTAATAGATGTCCTTCTAAATTAAGAAGAATTCTTATTTGATTAATATTTCTACCTTAACATTCATGCATAATTCGTGAATGAGAACATCTATTCAAAATAGCTTTCCAGAACAATGTTTAAGAAGTATATACGCAACTCAGTTTAAGAAGATGCAGACTTAAGCCTAGGAACAGATTACAGATATACTGAGATCATTGACAAAATTCAAAATTCAAAAAATCTTAAATACTAAAAAATATAAATCTCTGAATGTGATATACGCTGAACTATCAGGAGACTTTCCCTTGGGAGATTCTAG
>NZ_JBSYVT010000062.1:0-11914 GCF_054112845.1 Acinetobacter sp. NigerLNRRAM0016 | reverse complement strand
GCTGGCTGTCCATTTTCTTTTTTATCACTTGGCGCATTAATAAATCTTTGTGCGATAAATGACATTTGAGCTAAATATGTTTGAGCCGCGACTGCAACAGGAACATGATGATAAAAAGCAGATTTTTGAATCGCATTAGCAACTATTTTTGGAAACGCATAAATTGGATATTCTTCAATTTTTTCAATCAATTGATCTTTAGATAATTCAGATAAAAGAATATTACTCATTTTAATATTCCTCTCTTTCAGATTTTTTTAACTCAAGCCAATTCTGTAGCTCTTTAACATCAAAATATGCATGAGCTTGACGTTCTTTTGAAAATTTAATTGGTCGAGGAAATGATGGATCTTTCTGTTGTAACTTTGTCAGACCATCTCGTGTAAGACTCAATAATTCACAGACTTCTTTTTTCGTCTTTAGCATTTCAATTCTCATGTAAATAGTAGATACATACATTTTTATAAAGAATCAAAAAAAGAGTAATACTTTTAAACCCGTAAAAAAAACAAGCCTAGAACATCTTGACATAGAGTGTTCTGTGTGATCTTGACTAGGTTGGGGAGTTGTTATCGATCTTGTATCTAACAATTTCCAGCGCTATAATATTATGATTTTGATCACGTATATATTTTTTTCATATTCTGTGATTGTAAAATGTGAATTTCCTTTTTTTATTACTTTTTTTATTTCACTTTGATCTAATTGATTGTTATATATTATTGAGACTAATTCGGAAATAATATCGTAGGAAAGAATATGACTGTTCAGAGAACTAAACATATTATATATGTCTCTAATAAATTTATTTATCTTTAATCTTCTCTCATTTTCAACCAACTCTTTATTTTTAATGTTGGATTGTTTGATATTTTCAAGATACTGATCAAAAACATAATCGAAGTCTGATAGTTTTTTTAGAGCTGAATTGTTTAAAAATAAATTTTCACAAATTTTTCTTTGTGTTTCACTCTTAACAATCATTGCTCTTACTGATACATATAAATTTGCTGTCATTAGCTCAATTTCATTTTTATACCATGATTTAAAATCATGTAAATCTTGTGTTTCATTAATAAATTTTCTGTAATTCTCATATGTTTCTTTGGTTTTATTATTTAGATATTTTTCTTTATTTTTAATATTGGATATATAATAGTCTGTCGATTTATCATATGCTGTTATGATGATTATAAGGCTAATTATTCCTAAGTTATTATCCTTTAAGTATTTAAAAACCTTATTACTATTTAATAAATTTTTTAGTTTTATTAAATTATCATTGTTTTTTAATAAATTTATAGAATAGTAAAAATCAAAAGCAGAAAATAATATTTCTTCGTTTTTAAAATAATTATCAAAGAAAAAATCATCTGCTTGTTTTGACAACTTAAGTTCATACTCTTCAGGACTTATACATTTTTCAAAATTAACTTGATCTAATTTAAATAATTTTGCAATTTCTTCACTATTCATAATAAACCTATCAATTAATAAATTTTGAGGAGTTATTTAAATTAATTATAAAAGTTAAACACTTTTATAATTTAAATAGGCTTTGTTGCATAAATATGTAAGCATCTGATTTAAATAATTTTAATTTTGGATTAAAAAATAATCAAAACTTTTAAAATCATATAGTTATGAAATCTTTGTGCAACAAAGCCATTTAAATAATAAAAATGGTAATTACTGATATAAAGAAGGGGATGGCAGTACTCGCCATAAACCTTATTGTTTTCACATTAAAATTAACTGATTGTTTTTGTGAATATTTTTTATATTTCAATGCAAAGTACAGACTTGATATAAAACAAGCGATTAGAAAGCTTATCATCATGGCCATTCGGTAATAGTCAATGGATAGGTCTGTTCCTACTGTAAATTTCTGAAATTGGTAATAGTTACTTCCTGTCAGAAATGTACAACATAGCAAACCCAAACCTATTGAACGATATTCTGTATTTTTATCCTGATCTCTGTATAAAACCTTGGTAATCATCATACTTAAAGTAAGAAAAAGTGGGATCAAAATAACTGTGAAACTAACAAGTAAATTTATAAATAACCAAGATTTAATATCTAGATCATTTCTTAATTGATAAATATTCAAAAATGGGAAAAAGACCACTGGAAAGATGTACACATAGGACAGCTTGAAAGAATCCATATTTTTAATCATGAGTGATCACGGTTCCTGCTATATAGTCTAATTTCACTGCTTACTTTCTGGAAATAAAGTCACATTTGAATGTGTATTATTTAATTAAAACCAGTATAAAACTTCTCAATCAACTGACGTGTCTTGACCAGCAAATTGCTAAACACGTTCTCCCGCTCAAACAGCTTAACCTTATAGTTTGGTAAGTCCTTCAACTCTTCTTTACGTGGTAGGCGTTTGGTGAACTCATAATGCTCCAGAACCTGCTTCATGGCTTCTGGTTTCAGGTTTTCTTCTTTACAAAGATGCTGATAGGCCTGTTCTTTTTCAGCATCCCAGAATTCAGAAAAAGCCGTTTGGACGCTCTGCCCATTGATCATCTTAGGCATGTTTTCTTCAATGAATTTTTGAATCAGGTCTTGCTTATCGTGCAAACTAATATCGCTACTGATTAAATCGTAAATTTGCGCTTGGTACTTCTTACGCTTGTCCTCTAAGTCTGTATCAACAACAAGCTGTAGCAGGTTGATGATATAACCAACATTAATGCGATCACTATGCAGTAAATCCAGTTGAAAATCGACATCATCAAGTACAGATACTTTTTCTTTCTTGGTCGTCTTTCTAACGGCACGACATAGGTCAGCATACTTAGAGGCGAAGTTTGCAAAGTGCTGCTTATCTAGTTGTGTTTGGTCTTGATCGTACTCAATAAAGGTTTGTAATTGCGCGTTGTAACGCATCACTTCACGGAAGGCCTTAATAAATTCCAGTTGCTGTTCTTCTGTAACAAGATCATCGACGGATTGGTAATTGGGCGTTAAGGCAAACAATTTGCTCACCGCTGCTTGGTAATCCTGTTCGATTTCCGCATAGCTGGGAACAAGTACAATCTTGGTCGTTTCTTTATTGGAAAATAGCGCCAGTGCTTCATCTGTGGCGCGTTTCAGGTTGCGGAAACAGATGATATTGCCAAATGGTTTTTTATCATTGTAGACACGATTGGTACGTGAGAATGCTTGAATCAAGCCATGATATTTTAGGTTTTTATCGACATACAAGGTATTTAACGGCTTAGAGTCAAAGCCCGTGAGGAACATATTGACCACGATTAGAATATCAATCTGTCTGTTTTTTACGCGCTGTGCAATGTCGCGGTAGTACGAATAAAATTGATCACCAGAATTGTAGTTGGTTTTAAACTGTCGATTGTAATTCGCAATGTAGCGATCTAGCTTATCCCGACTGGATGAATTGACCTGAGTTGGAATATCTGCGGCTTCTTCATGAATTAAGCCATTTAAGTCATCAGTCGGTACAGCCTCATTTGCAGCATAGGAAAAGATGGTGGCAATGGTCAACGGTTTAAATATCCGACCTTGTGCTTCATCTTCAATTTGCTTTTCAGCCTGCACCTTTTCAAAGAGGTCGTAATATTGGGTCAGTGTTTCGACCGAACTGACACAGAACATCGCGGTAAATTCACGATTACGGGTTTTGGTATCGTGGATATTGACAATGTAGCGGGCAATCATTTCTAAGCGTTGCGGGTTGTCATACAGTTCTTTGGTATCGATGCCTTCTACATCTTCCTCATAACTTTCATTAGTCGCCATGCCTTTGGCAGTGTATTTGCCCCGATAATCAATCTGGAACTGCAAAACGTTACGGTCACGGATGGCATCGACAATCACGTATTTATGCAAACACTCATCAAACAGGTAATCTGTGGTGAGTTTTAAACCTGCTTTGCTTTGGCTGTTCTTTTCAAAAATAGGCGTACCGGTAAAACCAAACATTTGTGCATTGCTGAAGAATTTTTTGATGTTCTGATGGGTCTCACCGAATTGACTGCGATGACATTCATCAAAGATAAACACCACTTTTTTATTTTTAAGATAATCAATCGATTCTAAATAACGGTCGGTGCTGATGGCTCGATTGAGCTTTTGGATGGTGGTCACAATCAGTTTGTCATGACGTTGATCGAGCTGTTTCACCAAGGTCGATGTGTTATCGGTGCTGTCGACGCTGTCGGCTTTAAAAGCATTAAATTCGCGTGAGGTTTGCGTATCGAGGTCGTTACGATCGACCACAAACAGGACTTTTTCCACATCAGGCATTTGCATGATGATTTGACTGGCTTTAAATGAAGTCAGGGTTTTGCCTGAACCTGTAGTGTGCCAGATATAGCCGTTCTGATCGGAGTTTTGCACATGCTGCACGATTTTCTGTACTGCATAAATCTGATAGGGACGCAGCACCATCAGGCTTTTGGTGGTTTCTAGCAGCACCATGTACTGGGTCAGCATTTGGGTCAAATGCTGCTGATTTAAAAAGGCATCAGCAAAATCAACAATTTCATTGATGTGTTTGTTATGGACATCCGCCCAGGGAAAGGCAAACTCGATGCCTGTGGTGCCGTTGGAGTAATAACGGGTATTGGCACCATTACTAATCACAAACAACTGGATAAAGCCAAATAGCCCTTGCCCAGCCCAATACGCTTCACGAATATAGCGTTGCGTTTGATTAAAGGCTTCGGCGATTTCCATGCCGCGTTTTTTTAGTTCGATCTGTACCAAAGGCAAACCATTGACCAGTAAGGTCACATCAAAACGGCTGGTACGGCCATTATAGTCGCGGTGATCGATGGTGATTTGATTGGTGACTTGATAAATATTCTTGCTAGGATCATCAGACAGGAAAAAAAGGTGTTTACTGGTTCCATCATCAAATTTGACTGGGAACAGATCACGCAGATTTTTGGCGCGCTCAAATACTGTGCCCGTATTTAAAAAACTGATGACCTGTTTCCATTCCGTTTCTGACAGAGGCGCAAGTCCATTGGCGCGTTCGACTTGGGTTTTGAGATTAGACAGTAGTTGGCTTTCGTCCTTGAGCATCACTGAGGCGTAACCCAATTGCTTGAGCTGGCTAATCAGTTCATTTTCAAGTTGATATTCGCTTTGTACTGTCATTTCCTTCCCCTCTGAAATCTTAAATTATTCACTTCAATGTTTGTTTAATTAAACTCAAGATATATTCTAAATTTTCTGTATCTGAGACGATCACCTCACAATCACCATTGCCCCAATGTCCAATATTGGTCACATCTTTCGCGAGCTGTTTCGGGTCATCCAGTTGATTAAAAGGCATATTCAGCCATATACGAATTTGCTTTGTCCCAATACTCATATAGACATAGTTACGCTTACCCTTACGGAAGGCTATGTACATTTTCTTGGGATGAACCTCTAAATCGGTGGTTAAGCCCAGAATTGAGTCCCTGAATTGCTCATATAGCTCTTTGATGTCATCGGACTTATCCGCCAAGTGATAGGCTTCATCATATTGCTGGATTTCTTTAGCAATTTTTTGAATATCTTCAGAGTCAACCTTTTGCACTTGCTTGATTGAAGGGGCTGATTTGGCTTTCTGCAATGGATTGACTGAAACAATTCCACCTTGATAGCGTTTGATTTCCCACAGCTCAATGCCCAAATCTTTAAAATTAGTAGACTGCTTTTGAAAGTCGGTAAAGCTCGGTGAAACAAAGATGATTCGACTTTGTGACCAGTCGACATCCTGACGTTTAAGCTGTTGGTGGTGTTTACTCTGGTTCTCGTTGTACTCAACGATGAAATCTGCCTTGTAGTCGAGCATCAGATTCAGATAAGAAACGCCTTGGTCGATCACGCTATAATTACGTTCACGCTTGTATTCGATAATTACAAACGCCTGACTTTCGGGATCGAAAGCCAGTGTATCTATACGATTATTCTTGATCGTGAACTCGGACTTGATGAATTCCAGACCTGTAAAACTGTAAAGATTGCTTTCAAACAGGCTTTGAATTTCTCTTTCCAAACGAAAAGGATCTTCGGTGAGTTCTAGTAATGTCTGTGCTTGGGTTTGATAAAGCTGCATTAAAAATCTCGAATTATTTATTCTTCAAATGTTTGTCTAAGCGGATTCCTCAAAGAAACGCTATATAAAAGTTTTAATCTCTCAATTGTCATTGGAAGACCATTTTCGGTTTTATGGAGCATGGCGTGACAATTTGGACAGACTGGTCTTAGATCTTCTTTAGGATCTACTTGATACTCTTCGTCAATCGTGTGCAAAGGCTTAAGATGATGTACGTGTATGAAATCTTTAGCAAATGAGCCATACATATGTTCAAAGCTTAAACCACAGACATAACAACGTGTTCCATGAATTTCTATACATTTAGCCCTTGCTTCAGGGTTACGCTCATATTTATTCACTAAAACCGTTTGCTTAGCTCCTTCTGGAAAGGTTTCATTTTCTAAACCTGCTTCATCGGGATAGTCGGTATTCACACTATCAGTTTTAAACTCATTAAAAATGTGAGTTAAAAAAATGCGGATTGGATCATTTGAAGCTTTATCTCGATCTGTGCGACGGCCTTGAATAGGAGCATCAGGAATTAAGTTTTCCTGTCTGAAATATTCAAAAGACAAAGTGGATTTATCCACTTTGTTTAACTTTTCAAAAATAGAGTATCCACCTAGATAACTTTCAATTTTCTTTTTATCCGACCAAAATACTTTCTGTGCTTCTGGGTATTCTGAGTTTTCCGCAGGCCCCAGAACTTTGAATTGATACATCACCTTTGAGATGGGTTGGGTCACATAAACATGAACAATATCATTGATTTGTAACCCTTTACCTTCACTAGTGGCTGAATTCTTCCAATAAATCTGCGGCAAAGCATCATAAGCTGCTTCTAAATCAAACTCAGCATAATTCACGGTTACTAGCCAATTTGCCATAACTTTCCCCCTACACAAACATCTGCTGCAACAAGCCTTTTTTCCAAGTTTTAGCCTGTTCAATTTGCTGTGCCACGACTTCAATTTTTTGATCAATGGCAGATAAGAAATTGGCGATTTTAGTTTGTTCCTCTAAGCAAGGTAATTTAATTTCCATTTTTGAAATCATATCCATACGAACAGAATCTACAGAATTTTTTGCCGATAATCTCTTCACTCGATCATAAAAATAATTAGAAAAATAAATATATAGATACCTACCTACAAGCCTTTCAGAAAACTCGTATAGACAATATACACGTTGATGAAAATCAAATTTACCATTGATGTAATGATAGTTTTTCCCAACGCCAACACCATCACCAGAAGTCAAAATTGCTTCACAATCCATACTGTATGAATTAATTTTTTCAACAGTTTGAGATCGCACAAAAAATGGATACAACCCATCATCTACTTTATTTTGTGTGTCTTTGTTTCCAGTAGTAATTTTGCACTCATTACCAATATATGAATTTACCCACTCCCCAAACTCACAACCATCATCCGCTTTAAAACGAATCTGCTGGCTAAACAACTTTTGCATCATGCCTTGTTTATATTGGCTCAGCAGTTCATGTTTTTGCGTGAGTTGGCTAATCTTTTCATCCACGTTCGATAGAAAAGAGGCGATTTTGGTTTGTTCGGGCTTGGAGGGTAAATCTAAGTTTAATAAACTTAAAGACTCTTGGTTAATATTTGTATTCGCACTGGTTGTACTTAAAGCTAAAACATTTTTTCTAAAAAAATCAGTAGAAAAACAATATTTTTTATAATGTAAATCAATATCCTTAGATGGTCTATAACGAATTAAAAAGCCGCTATAAACGGTATTATCTAAATCTTCTAGAACTACCGCAGTTTCAGCAACGCCCTCGGGCTTTACCGATGACCGTATAAACAAAACATCACCTTGCTTTAAAGAGTAGGCTTCAATTTCTTTTGAGTTTGCATTAACTAAATCAAAAGTATTCTGACA
Organism: Acinetobacter sp. NigerLNRRAM0016; assembly: GCF_054112845.1. NCBI lineage: Bacteria > Pseudomonadati > Pseudomonadota > Gammaproteobacteria > Moraxellales > Moraxellaceae > Acinetobacter > Acinetobacter sp. NigerLNRRAM0016. The sequence goes on along the minus strand of NZ_JBSYVT010000062.1, from coordinate 3,936 downwards.
AATACTATTCTTGCCAAAAACATCCATTAAATTGATAAAAGGTACGCCATGACCGAAATCCTCTTTATCTTTATTAATTCCATTCTTGAAAGTACCCATTTGGGAAAGTTTCATCCTTTCCCAATCCCCATCAAACTCTTTAAATCTTAACTTAGGTACAGCCATTACTTCACCTCCGCAAATGGTGAAACAATGCCTAGCTCTTTGCAAAAATCCGCAATGATGGCATCGGTTTTTTGGCTGTCGTGTTCCAAAGCTTTAAGCTGTTTTGCAATCGCATCTAAATCAATCTCGGCTTCCGCTTCAAAGGTATCCACATAACGTGGAATATTCAGGTTGTAATCGTTATCTTTGACATCTTGCAAGGTCGCGACATGCGCATATTTTTCAATATTTTCACGCTTTTCAAATGCCGCAACAATCTTATCTAAATGCTCAGGCAATAACTTGTTTTGATTCTTCTGCTTTTCAAAATCATTGCTGGCATCAATAAACAGAATATTGCCGCTCTGCTGACGGTTTTTCTTCAACACCAAAATACAGGTCGGAATAGACGTGCCATAGAAAATATTGGCGGGTAGTCCGATAATCGCATCCACCACATTCAACTGTTCAATCAAATACTGACGAATCACGCCCTCACTCGAACCACGGAACAATACGCCATGCGGTAACACCACCGCCATCGTGCCATTGTCATCCAGTTGATACAGCATGTGCTGTACAAAAGCCATATCGGCTTTAGAACCTGGCGCCAGTTTGCCATAAGCGGCAAAACGTTCATCTTGTAAAAATAACGGATCGGCAGACCAGTTGGCAGAAAATGGCGGATTCGCCACCACCGCATCAAACTTTTTATCTAAATGCTGCGGACGGGTTAAAGTATTTTCCTGCTTGATGTCGAACTTGGCAAAATGCACATCATGCAGAATCATGTTCATGCGTGCCAAGTTGTAAGTGGTACGGTTCATCTCCTGACCGTAAATCATATCGACATCTTTGACTTCACGTTTTACCCGTAGTAACAAAGAACCTGAACCGCAAGTCGGGTCATAGACTGAACGTAAACGGTCTTTGCCTTGGGTGACAATCTTTGCCAGTAGAGTCGATACCGTTTGTGGGGTATAGAATTCTCCTGCTTTTTTGCCCGCGCCTGAGGCAAATTCACCAATCAGGTATTCGTAAGCATCCCCCAGTACATCGGCTTCGGTATTACTAATATCAAAATCAATATCATCTAAATGACTGAGGACTTTCGCCACCAGTGCATTACGGTCACTGGCATTATTGCCGAGCTTGGTCGAGTTTAGATCCAAATCTTCAAACAGGTTGGCAAAGTCATCGGCAGAGTCAGTGCCTAAAGTGCTTTGTTCAATCGATTTTAAGGTTGCAGTTAAATCATCCAAAATGAATTCGCCCTGACGACCACGCTCGGCTAAGGTATGGAATAGCTGTTTTGGTGTGAGCGCATAACCCACTTCGGCAATGGCATTCTTTTTAATTTCTTCGATGTACGGCACATGCTCAGCATTGTTTTCATCTAACTCTAAAAAGCTGACGTCTTCACCATCGAGCAATTCATTGGCAAAGTTCACCGATTTTTCTGATAAATATTTAAAGAAAATAAAACCCAGAATGTAATCACGGAATTCATCGGCGCCCATGGTGCCGCGCAAAGTATTGGCAATATTCCAAAGTTGTTTTTGTAGTTGTTGCAGTTGTACGTGGGTCATTGTTATGCATGTCCGATGAAATGAATAAAACATGACTAGTGTACCGAAAATTAAAGTTTTTTCAGCAAAATTGGAAATAGAAAGTCAAAATTTGTCGCACTAAATTCATATCAATAATATTGATATATAAGGTTTTATTCGGATTTTAAAAGATTAACAGGTTCAAGTATCATAATTTAAATTAAGTCTTATATCAAAATTACAGATGGTTAGAAAAATATTTATAAGCAAAATAAATAACAAGGCGGTTTGTTAAAGTTGGTCATATTCAGCATCAATATACGCATTAATTAATGTCCAATCTTCAGTTTTTGAAATTTCACGTGGAAGCTCTGTTTCAAAGGATTCATAAAAATATCTACGCATACAATACTCAGTATAAGAATCCGCATAGGTTTCATACCGCGCGATGATTGTTAAGTCCATCATCGGCATTTGTGCCTGATCCCATCGTTGTCTTTTCCGACTGAAAAAGAATAGTTTCCCGAAGGTATATAAACGTCCCGCCTGCTGTCGATTGCCTCTGAATACTGCATATACTTTAAAATAATTCTGCCATGCAAGAAGATCATTGAGCGCCTTAGTCTGATCTTTTTGGGAAATCACTCGATTGAGAATTTGGGTTAATTCTTTTTTTAGTTTTTCTATTTCAGTTTTCTTAAATCGCCACGTCCATGAGAAATTCTTGTTACTTTTACGGTAAAACTTAGTCTGATGTTCAGCATACTTTTTATGGCTTAACCGTACTAATTCAGCCTCACATTTCCCAAAATCTAAGCATAGATAAGGTTTATTCAATATGAAATTAAATTGTTCATTGTCTTTATAGTATTGACGGATAAAAGTTAATTCTTGCCCGACTGTAATTTTGTCCCAGATGACAGGTTCAAGTTCAGCAATTTTATCTTTTGATGTATATGCTGAACTAGTTGTTGAAGTCACTTTGCCTATGGTTTCTTTGCTGTGACGATGGCTATTAGGGGTTTTGATCAACAAGATAAATAACCACTCATCTTTATAAAGAATGTCTTGAACAATGAGATCAGCAACAGGTAATCCTTGTTTTAGTCGATATGTTCTTTGCCGACTGGTTAAATTTAATAAGTATCTTTCGGTTAATTTATGAATAATCTTTTCAATATCAATTTTACCTAACTCAGTTTGCACTATAAATTTGCAATAAAAATATGACCCTCTTGTGACCTTATCTTGAATTTTTTGTGCGGTGTATTTTGTGTGGGGGCTGTAATCAATCATTTTATGTCATCCAACTATGCACTTTTGATGTCAATCAACAATCCACTTCAATCCAAATTTCTTCATTCATTTTTGAATTGTTCATCAACAATAATTTTCTCTACATTTCCCATTTTGCTGAGCGCGTCAGCAATCAGCATTGATCAAATTGCGCTAGCACTGTCACCTCACGTTGTAAGGTGACAATAAAGTAGTTCCTAGTGCGCATTACGAAACTTGATCAGCAAATCTTATACTTGTTTAAATATTATATCAATATTATTGATATAATAAATTGACTATGATAATATGACTGCATATCAATCGAATTGTGGATTGACCATCCATTCCAACTTTCTTTTTTGAAGTTGTTTGAATGGCTGACCACCATTCAAAAACTTTGATACATATTGCCCTGAGTATAAGACTAACCATCTTCATACTGCCGATGTAGCGGACTGCTGGGGAAACCTCGCTCGGTACGTTGCAACGGGGGCTAGAGGATTGCAATATCCTTTTTCTATCCGTTCATTCACTTTTTAAGAGTTCCAAGCAAATAAAAAGTGGTTGGGCGACAAGGAAACGGGAGCCTATAAGCGATTTATCGTGAAATGGTCATTTGGTTAGTAATAGCCAAGTTAGGTGTGAAATTATGAAAATAGTGGAACATTGAAACCCTGTTCAAAGTGATACAGTCAGGAGCAGCATAGGATGTGCGATAGTCTCCGTTAATAGCTGAATGTGTATGCTTGATCGAACAAGTTTTTTTACTTGGAAAAGTATGCTCATTTCCAATCACGATGGCTGCTGAGAGTGCCGTAAGGTACTAGGGCTTTGAGGCTAACGCTGGAAAAGCTGGCACCATTTTGCGCAAGCTGAATGGGTCGCTGGATAGCTTAAACGTGTAACGGCATTAATCGATAGATGCTGATTGGAGTGTAAGAGTTTTACCCTTTATAAAGTTATG
>NZ_JBSYVT010000061.1:0-12768 GCF_054112845.1 Acinetobacter sp. NigerLNRRAM0016 | reverse complement strand
CAAAGCTGCAATTGACGCTGTTAAAGCAAACGGTGACATTAAAGGTTTAATCGTCACTTCAGCGAAGTCAACCTTCATCGTAGGTGCAGACATTACTGAGTTCGGTGCGAACTTCGCGCAAGGCGAACAGGCAATTGTAGAATGGGCCCTGCCTGTTCATGACATCTTCAACTCTTTTGAAGATTTAGACATTCCTAAAGTTGCTGCAATCAATGGTCAAGCATTGGGTGGCGGTTTTGAAATGTGTCTGGTGTGTGACTACCGTGTCATGTCAGAAGCAGCTGCTGTTGGCTTGCCTGAAATCAAACTGGGGATCTTCCCGGGCTTCGGTGGTACTGTTCGTTTAAGCCGTGTGATCGGTATCGACAATGCAGTTGAATGGATGGCAATGGCCAATCCAAAGAAACCTGCTGCTGCGCTGAAAGACGGTGCTGTTGATGCAGTCGTTGCTGCGGACAAACTGCAAGACGCTGCAATTGATCTGGTTAAACAGGCGATTGCGGGTCGTCTAGACTGGAAAGCAAAACGCCAGGAAAAACTAGATCCTGTTAAGTTGAACATGCTTGAGCAAATGATGGCGTTCAATACAGCGAAAGGTGCGGTTCTTGCAAAAGCAAACCCTGCTCAATACCCAGCACCAAAACTCATGCTGGATTCTTTACAAGCTGGTGCAAGCTTGCCACGTAATGACGCACTCAAAGCGGAAGCTGAAGGCTTTGCTAAAGCTGCTGTAACGCCTCAAGCAGGTGCGTTGATTGGTTTGTTTATCAACGACCAAGTGGTGAAAAAGACCTCGAAAAAATATGAAAAAGGTGCACATCCTGTGAACCAAGCGGCTGTACTCGGCGCGGGTATCATGGGCGGTGGTATTGCTTACCAAGCGGCAAGCAAAGGCACACCAATTATCATGAAAGACATCGGCAACCCACAATTAGCATTGGGGATGTCTGAAGCAAACAAATTGCTGACCAAGCAAGTTGAACGTAAAAAAATGACACCTGCCAAAATGGGTGAAACTTTGGCACGTATCCGCCCAACTTTAAGCTATGACGAGTTTAAAGAAGTGGATATCGTGATTGAAGCCGTGACTGAAAATCCAAAAGTCAAAGGCATTGTGTTGGCTGAAACTGAGAAAAATGTTCGTGACAACACGATCATTGCTTCAAATACTTCAACCATTTCAATCACACGTTTGGCTGAAAACCTACAACGTCCAGAAAACTTTGTCGGCATGCACTTCTTTAACCCAGTGCACATGATGCCATTGGTAGAAGTGATTCGTGGTGAAAAAACCTCACCTGAAGCGATTGCGACCACTGTCGTTCTTGCTCAGAAAATGGGTAAAACACCAATCGTAGTGAATGACTGCCCAGGCTTCTTGGTGAACCGCGTATTGTTCCCTTACTTTGGTGCATTCGACTTGTTACTGAAAGATGGTGCAGACTTCCAGCAAGTCGACAAAGTCATGGAAAAATTCGGCTGGCCAATGGGTCCTGCATACTTAATTGACGTTGTTGGTATCGACACGGGCGTTCACGGTGCAGAAGTTATGGCAGAAGGTTTCCCTGACCGCATGAAGCCTGACTATAAAGGCTCAATCCAAGTCATGTACGAAAACAAACGTCTTGGTCAAAAAAATGACGTTGGTTTCTACAAATATGAATTGGATCGCAAAGGCAAAAAAGCCAAAGTGGTTGATCCAACTGCATACGAGCTTGTAGCATCTGTGGCAACATCTGAAAAACGTGAATTTGATGCACAAGAAATCATTGACCGTATGATGCTGGCGTTCTGTAACGAAACTGTTCGTTGCTTAGAAGACAACATTGTGGCAACACCATCTGAAGCAGATATGGCGATGATTATGGGTGTAGGTTTCCCTCCATTCCGCGGTGGTCCATGCCGTTACATCGACCAAACAGGTGTTGCTGAATACGTTGCGCTTTGCGACAAATATGCACACTTAGGAAAAGCTTATGAAGCGCCACAAATGTTGCGTGACATGGCTGCTAACAACAAAAAATTCTACGGTTAAGGAGCAACGTGAATGGCTACTTTAAATCCACGTGACGTTGTCATCGTTGATGGCGTACGTTCAGCAATGGGTAAAACCAAAAACGGTATGTTCCGCAATGTACGTGCTGACAGTCTATCGGCTGAATTGGTTCGTGCTTTAGTTGCTCGTAACCAGTTTGATGTTAACGAAGTTGAAGATGTGATCTGGGGGTGTGTCAACCAAACCCTAGAACAAGGCATGAACATTGGCCGTAATATTGCGTTATTGGCTGATCTTCCAAAAACTGTTGCAGGTCAAACTGTAAACCGTTTATGTGGTTCATCGATGCAGGCGATTCATACTGCAGCGGCGCAAATTGCCACTAACCAGGGTGATATTTTCATTATTGGTGGTGTAGAGCACATGGGCCATGTGGGCATGATGCACGGTATCGACATCAACCCTGCTGCATCGAAGCACTATGCCAAAGCATCAAACATGATGGGCTTAACTGCTGAAATGTTGGGTCGTATGAACGGTATTTCGCGTGAAGAGCAAGATGCCTTTGGTGTGGAATCACATCGTCGTGCATGGGCTGCAACACAAGAAGGTCGTTTTAAAAACGAAATCATTGGCATTGAAGGTCATGACGCAAATGGCTTTAAACAGCTATGCGACATCGACGAAGTGATCCGTCCAGATGCCAACCTTGAGGCGTTCCAAGCTTTACGTCCTGTATTTGACCCGAAAGGCGGTACAGTCACTGCGGCAACGTCTTCTGCGCTGTCTGACGGTGCTTCTGCAATGTTGTTGATGTCTGCTGAACGCGCTCAATCACTTGGTTTAAAACCACGTGCTGTGATTCGCTCTATGGCGGTTGCAGGCTGTGACGCTGCAATCATGGGTTATGGTCCTGTACCTGCAACTCAAAAAGCGCTTAAACGTGCTGGCTTAAGCATGGCGGATATCCAAACCATCGAGTTAAACGAAGCATTTGCTGCTCAAGGCTTATCAGCCATGAAAGGTCTAGGCGTTTATGACAAGCAAGACATCATTAACTTGAATGGTGGCGCGATTGCATTGGGTCACCCATTGGGTTGTTCTGGTGCACGTATTACAACCACGTTGTTGAACGTAATGGAACAACAAGATACACAAATCGGTCTTGCGACCATGTGTATTGGTTTAGGTCAAGGTATCGCGACGATTATCGAACGTGTTTAATTAACACTAAGATAAAATAAAAATCCCCCTTGTTGGAGTATATAGTAAAAACAGTGTCTATTCGCGTGTGAGTGAGTGACAGGGCTTTACATATAACGTCAGCGGCTTTAATTTCAAACGTACATACTGTGTATAATGGTATGTACGTTTTTTATTTGCGCCGAGTCCTTCGGCGGTAACCATTCATCCATGAATTTTTGTTCAGTGTTTAATTGCACCTTGTGAGTGCGACTTGTTCCAACAAGTCGGGAGAGATAGGAGTTACGTCATTGGTTTAGCAGGACGGGGATAGTTATTTGCGGCAAGTACAGAGTTGTCGCCGCATCCATGCGGCTTTGACAGTTCAGTTGTTCACTCATTGATTCACCTTCTTGATTAATTGCACTTAATTTACCACCACATTGCAACCGCTCCTTACCACGTGTTGCAAATTAATCGCACCACAACTTTCACGGAAAGTACCACTTCGTCGGATCTCGGCTTTGTGCCAAAAGCTGAAATTCACTGAGATTCGACAAAATCGGCGCTTTTCACTGAAAGCGGACATTTCTGACAATCACGGAACTGAGACTCTCGAAAATTTCGAGATATCAACGCATTGCCATAAAGTAAAAAATGAGTGCATTATTCATTTCGGGTTTCAAGAACGCACCGTTTTTCAGACTATATCGATGTGGCCAAAAATAGTTGACCACTACAGTTTTTGAATACTGTATTTTGCCTTTTTAAGACCAATGAAGTGATATTATTTAGTAAGGCACGTACTTGAAGCACTTATAAAAGGTGTTTTAAATGATAAAAATAAAGGGTTTCTAATGTGTTTAGGAACCCTCTAACTTAATAGTTGTTTCGGGTTCGGCTTATTTGGTTTTGTGCTCCAGTGCTGTAAGTGATGTACCTACGATAAATATAGACACGAAAAACAAGCCTAAATCTTTTAGCAAAAACTGGCCAGGAACCACAGAGATCGCAGGAAACCCAAGAGATGCCTCAAAAACACCGGGTGTAGTCAGCATGAACGACAATGTCGTAAAAAAGAGTCCGGTTGAAAGTACACCGCCCAAGATTGCGAGCTTAGGGGAGAAAACTCGTGCAGCGATTAACAGGCCAACTGAAATTTCAAGCACACCCAGAAAATTTGAGAATCCTTGAATGCTGAGGAAGCTATACATCCACGAAAGCAGAGGGCTATTACTAACAAAACCATGTATACCGTTTGCTTCGTAGCTAGTGAATTTCATGCCACCAAACCACAAATATATTATCGTCATGGCAACGTAGATGCCACCTATACCAAACTTAGTGATTTTTGCACCGAGATTATTACTAAGGGTATTGGTAGTCTGGACACCATTTTCAATTTCGGGAATAGTCATCTTATATCTCCAATTATTTTTAGCCATGTGGACTCACTCTATGTAGCCCACTAAAATGATATGACTCTTGAGAAAAACTATATGTTTACTCGAGTCGAACCTAACTTAGGTAATTGCTGTAGTTGAGCACCAATGGATTAGACATCAATGCCTAGTGGTTGAACGGCCGGGAAGTCGACCTCGGTCTGTGTCACTTCGTTAACGTAGTTAGTGAAAGTGTTCAGGGCAACAGCCAACAGAATATCCACTACATGTGCATCACTGTAGCCAGCGTTCAGCACCGCTTGGACCTGGTCATTGCTGACTTGCCCGCGCTGGCGGACTACGGCGGCAGCAAAACGCACGGCTGCGTCGGCCTTAGGGTCATTTGATGCACCGCTGCGGTTGGCAGTGAGTTCAGCATCATCAAGCTTGGTCACCTTACGGCCTAGGAAGGAATGGGCAGCAAGGCAATAATCGCAGCCGTTGATCTCAGCGACGGCTAGGGCAATACGCTCAAGAGTCGCTGTACCCAAGCCGCCCTGTGCTGATGCTGCGCTCAATTGCAGGTAGCCAGTCAGCGCAGCAGGGCTGTTGGCAACGACGCGGAACATGTTAGGAACGCGGCCCAGTTGTTTTTCCACAGCCTTGAGTGAGGTATGGGTAGCAGTAGGCGCGGCGTCGATTGTGGTAGGGGTGTTCAAACGTGACATAAATTTCTCCTAGTGATTTGAAAGACAGCACGCTGTATTGGCGTGGAATAAATTGTATTTAAGAAGGTTCTGCTTGATAATCCGTTGCTATCAGACAGCTCATCTTCACGTCTTGCGCAGTCGCCATTTCAGTGCCACTACACATCTTCGTTGACGTTACGCCGTCCTGATTTCTAAGGAGGTCTTCGAGACTCCAAAAACACCCTCCAGCAACGATCACATAATTTATGTTTCATAAAGCCTCGTTGGTTTTTATCTATTTACTGATGTACCTGACTTTACAGCGTGTAAAACAGGTATAACATGTTCAGTAGTTCGTATAATGTGACTTATTAGACAGTTTACGTAGGGGGTATGTATGGATGCAGACTTTGGATATCAGATTTAAAGAGTTGTGAAATTAAGGGTTCACGAAAAAAATGAATGTCTGCAAATATAGGGCAAATTAGATTGTCTATGTCCATATAAATTTCAATGCTTTACATTTTTAAATGTTCAATTGCGTTACTCAGATTCAACTTTTGGTGGCAGATTTATCTTAAACATCAGCCCAGCAATTCGCACGGTAGTACTTTGTTGACTATCCCCTGACAAAGTAACAATTTCTTGCCACAATCAGACTTGAGCACTTTACTTCGCGCCTATGTGCACTGCTTAACGCACCAAGGCTTCTGATGTTCTGATTGACACCAATTACTTCGTTTCCTGCTTGATACTTTGAGATCAACAGGATTGAATAAAGTAAAAGGGGCTATTTAAATATTGAGGGAACAAGTGGCAATAGATTTGAGCATAGAAATCGCACTGCTGTTAGAGCGCTGGCAGGGCATTGTAAACATGATGGCTCAAGTCGCGGAAGTGCCTTGCGTGCTGATTAATCGATTAGATAAAAACGAAATTTGTGTTCAGGCAGTTGGCAGTGTGTCGAAACCAGCTTTTTATTGCGATGAACCTATTCCATTGGCACTAAACAGTTATTGTTCCCAAGTCATTGCCAGTCACCAGCCATTGCTAGTTGAAAATGCAATCGGTACCCGATACGAGAACAATAACCCGACATTTGCCGCAGGCTTTAGTTATTACTACGGGCTGCCTTTGCTTTGGCCTAGCGGAGAAACTTTCGGTACTTTGTGTATGTTGGACCGGGCAAGCGCAGACCGGGCATCACAACACTGTTCCTTACTCACACTCTTTAAGCAGGCTATTGAATATGATTTGCAATTGCTGCAGCAACAACAAGAGCAGCTCAAGCGTGAGCAACAAGCAGACTTAAAATTTATCCAACTTTTCAATGAGATATCCAATAGGATAAAACCGGTAGCGACTAATAAGTTACTTCAATCCGAGTTATTTGTACTGTTGACTAGCCAGTACCAATATTGGCATCAGGAGCTTGAGCTACAGCTTAATCAAACTGTCTTAGCTCATGAAAACTCCATTCATATCGCGGCACTGGTTCGAATTTGGTCAAATTTGTTGGCAATTGCCCATGAAACAGAATGGTTGAGAGCTACAGCTGTCGCTGAACCTTATAGCTGTGAGGCTGAAGCGTCACTGGTTGATGCAACGCCATTATTAGAACAAGCAGTCTATAAAACAGCGTTGACGCTTGGTACTGAACTCGTTTTGAGGAGTCATTTGCCTAACCCACTGTTACTCAGTGGGAGACCTGAGTTATGGTCGCTGATAGGGCTGGCTATCACCAGCTTTTTAGTCATTGGCGCCAGCGGCACCAGTAAAACGGTATTTGTCAGTAGCCGAATAAAAGGTAAACATAGAGTTTTGGAATGGTCCCTCCATGTAAAAGGCCAGACGATGCCACTGCATTTTACCCGTGATAATCAAGCGCTTTATGGTTTTGCTTCCGTATGTGCCGAGCTCGCTGGTGCTGTGTTGGAATCTGGTGAGCAGCAATTAACTGAGAGTATTCATCAACAGAGTAGTTATCTGAACTCGAATCGTGATCACGTCGACGACATTGAAAGCAGGAATGCTTCAAGAACTCGGTTTATCTGCTTATGGATACCGGTGGTGGGAGACGATTTATAAACTCTCAGCGATGAAAGTCGAAGTTGTGTCTTAGATTATCATTTTTACGCCATTTTAGAATTTTCCTTTCTATAAGCACTAGGAGTTACGCCAATTTTTTTCTTAAATAATTTTTGAAAGTGTTCATGTGCCGGATACCCAATGGCTTCACTCACTTCAGGAACAGATTTACCGGTTTCTTTAAGCAGCTGCTTCGCTTTTTCAAGCCGACAATAGGTTAAATAATCAAGAGGTGTCATGCCAGACAGTTTCTTAAACTTAACGCTGTAGTTCGTACGCGACATTCCAGCAATCTCAGCGAGATCGTCAAGACCCCATTTTTTATCGAGACTATGATGGATAGCTTCCAAGGATTTGCTGAGTTGCGGATTTTCGATCAATTTGAAAAATCCTACATTTTTGTTGGATTTGTACATGTGAATTCTTAACGCTTGCACGAAGATAATTTCGGTCAGCTTCCTGACTAGCGTGTTGCTTCCAGGAAGCCCTGATTTTGCTTCCTGCTCTATAATACTTAAAAGCATGGTAAGCCAAGGCGAGTGGGAGTTCTCAGTACTCTTGATATGCACGACGTTTGGCAGCGAATTTAAGAATGGATGATCGGGTCCGCCATCAAAACAAAAATGTCCGCAAACGACGTTTGCTTTGAGCTTGCTCTGATCACCATATTCCAGAACTTGAGTTTCAGTGAGGTTGGCCTTGGATCTAAATTCGACCGCGGGCTCGGCCTTGATTTTTGGTGCACTGGTCATGGTGTGCTCCATCCCTTTGAATAAAATCAAAATATCGCCTTGCTCCGCCAAAGCCTTAAGTTTAAGTTTTGGCACCTCGTACCAAAACTCGCCATGGGTCACGATGTGAAATCTCGCTAGATTCTCTTCCTGCGGGAGACTGATGCCCCAGTCTCCTGCAAATGATGTTCTATACCAGTAGCTACTAGTAAGCTCTACCTTATCTAAAATCTCACTGAGAACATCCATACTTAGCTCCTACGCAAACTGTCTAATAAGTCACATTATACGAACTACTGGGCATGTTATATCTATTATACATGCTGTAAAGTCAGTTTAATCAGTAAATAGATAAAAACCAAGGAGGCTTTATGAAACTAAATTATGTGATCGTTGCCGGAGGGTGTTTTTGGGGTCTTGAAGACCTCCTTAGGAATCTGGACGGCGTGACGTCAACAAAGGTGGGCTACTCTGGCGGAGATTTTGATGATCCTACCTACGCCGATATTAAAACAGGGAAAACGGGTCACGCCGAAGCTGTTCGCGTGGAATACGACCCAGACGAAATATCTCTCGAAGAGATTCTACATTACTTTTTCAAAATCCATGATCCGACTACGAAGAATCGCCAAGGAAATGATGTTGGCACTTCGTATCGCTCGGCAGCGTTCTATCGTGACGATGCACAGAAAGCGATTATCGAAAACGTGATTGATGAGGTCAATGAGATCGGTCGCTTCGAGAATCCCGTGGTCACGACGGTAGCCTTGGAAAAAGAGTTTTATGACGCTGAGGAGTATCACCAAAACTATTTGAAGAAGAATCCCCACGGGTACACGTGCCATTTTGAGAGAGATTAAACCATGAATCAAACGAAAGAGGAAAAAATGAAAGAACTTAAGAACGTTGTCATCTACACAAAAGACCATTGTCCGTTTAGTAAACGCGTGAAGGAGTACTTAACTTCTGAAAAAGTTGATTTTAAACAAATTCGCGTGGATGACGATCCCAAGACTTATGATGAGTTGAAGAAAAAAACCAACCTTCAAACTGTTCCGCAAGTTTTTGTGGATGGAAAATTCATTGGTAGCGCGACTGACTTCTTCGCGTGGATTGATAGCTAAAGAACAAACCCAAAAATAAAGGAGCAAATTTATGTTCAACTGGGAAAGCATTAACAACTATCTCGATAACGGCACTCCCGCTCCTCCCAGAAAAGTAGAAAAGAGCGAGGAAGAGTGGAAAAAAATTCTGACGCCCGCTCAATTTAATGTCATGCGGAAGAAAGGCACCGAGCGCCCTCACACTGGGGAACTCTGTTCATTTTATGAGGCAGGACGGTATGCCTGCGCGGGCTGCGACACTGAACTGTTTGATTCGAACGTTAAGTTTGATTCGGGAACAGGTTGGCCGAGTTTTTCTGAGCCCGTCGCCGACAACGTAATTCAATATGAACTGGACACGACTTACGGACGAAGAATCGAAGTGCTATGCAATGTGTGCGAAGCCCACTTAGGGCACGTTTTTCCAGATGGTCCTGAGCCCTCTGGGGCTCGATTCTGCATCAACTCGGAGTCGTTGAAGTTTGTAGAGTAATTTTAGAAAATGGAGGGGGTCGTGGGGATTAAGCTGTTCGGTCATAAGGACTGCCACAAAACCAAGATTTACCAGTCGTACTTGAAAGAAAAAGGAATCGAGTTTGATTTTTTAGATGTTCACGAAGACGACGCGGCAGCTGATGAACTGCGATCCCTTTATACTACTGGAAAGTTAAATTTCCCGACAATACTGGTTGGGACAAAGAAGCTGAGAAACCCCAAGTTCAAGGACCTAGACAAGTGGTTGGAAGCTTCGATAAAATAACGAGATCTTTTTTTTGAGGATTGTAATTAGCTTAGTAAGGAGTCAGATCAATGATTATAGCAGTTTTCCGCAGTCGTGTTGCCAAGGAGCACGGTGGGGAGTTTGAAAGAAGATACGCCGAGATGTCCGCGCTTGTCGAAGCCATTCCTGGTTACGGAAGCCATGAGCGGTTTTCTTCTCCTAACGGTGAAGATGTTCTAATTGTCGAGTTCCTTACCAGAGAAGCTTTCGATGCTTGGGATAAGCATCCCGAACACAAAAAAGCCAAGATGCTTGGCAAAGACTACATTTTTGAATCGTACGACGTGAAGGTCGGAGAAGTTTTTGAACGGCACACAAAGCCGGAGGTGAAATTATGAAAACGAGAAACGTTTATATCGTAGGTGGAGCTCGGATTCCATTTATGAAATCTATGACCGCATATCGAGACGTCTCAAGTGAAGAACTAATGACGGCGAGCCTAAAGAGTTTAGTTGATAGATATAACTTGGAAGGAAAAACTGTGGGCGATGTAGCCTTAGGAGCTGTCATGCACAGCTCGGCTAACTGGAATTTGGCTCGTGAAGTCGTTCAATCCTCCGGTTTGCATCCAAACACTCCGGCATATAACGTGCAACGTGCTTGCGGAACGAGCTTGGAAAATACGATTCAGATTGCTCACAAAATTTCTAGCCACCAAATTGAAAGTGGCATTGCGGGCGGTGTTGATAGCAACAGCGATTTGCCCATTATGGTTAGTCGAACTTTCGCAAGAAAATTGATTGCGTTGAATTCTGCCAGAACGCTTGGTGAGAAAGTAAAAATCATTTTAGGAATTAAACCTAGCGATCTAAAGCCAGTGTTGCCCGCAGTGGTTGAGCCACGCACCGGAAAATCAATGGGTGAGCATTGCGAACTCATGGTTAAAGAGTGGAATATTTCTCGCCAAGAGCAAGATGAGTTAGCGCTGGCAAGTCACAGAAATGCAGCTCAAGCATATAAAGATGGGTTTTATGATGATCTCGTCTTTCCATTCCAAGGAAATAAGACCGATGGAATTTTGCGTGCTGATACAACTTTGGAAAAATTGTCGAAGTTAAAACCTGTTTTTGATAAATCAGAAAAAGGGACTTTGACGGCGGGAAATTCAAGCTCGCTCACAGATGGCTCATCCACCGTTCTTTTAGCATCAGAAGAAGAGGCAAAAAAGAATAATTGGCCGCTGTTGGCCAAGATTGTGGATTCTCATACTTCTGCCGTGGATTACGTCGCTGGCGAAGGTTTGCTCATGGCTCCAACTGTGGCGGTCAGTGAATTATTGAAGCGAAACGGCTTAAAGCTTCAGGATTTTGATTTTTACGAAATTCACGAGGCGTTCGCTGGACAAGTGCTCTGCACGATGAAGGCGTGGGAGTCTGCTGAATACTGCAAAACACGTTTGGGACGATCAGAGCCTCTCGGAAAAATTGACCGCTCGAAGCTAAATGTCCGTGGAAGTAGCATTGCCCTTGGGCATCCGTTTGCGGCTACTGGCGCTAAGATCGTCGGAGTTTTAGCAAAGATACTGCACTCAGCTGGTCCTGGAAAACGTGGCCTTATCGTCGTTTGCACGGCGGGAGGAATGGGAGTGGCTACAATTCTTGAAAGTTAGGTGAAAAATATGTCGGATCTAAAAATGAATAAAGAAGACGATGTTGAAAGCTATGAATTTGCGACCCCTGAAGCAATCGAAGAAGCATTGAAAACCGGAAAACTTAGTCAAACGGTTTTTGGCACGGGCTGCTTTTGGGGACCGGATTCAAATTTTGGAGGGACGCAGGGAGTAGTGCAAACACGTGTTGGCTACGCTGGAGCATCAACTCTGGATCCGAGTTACCGCAACATCAACGGACACGCCGAAGTCGTCAGAGTGATCTACGATAAAGACCAAATCAGCTACAGGGAACTTCTTGGAAGTTTTGAATCATGGTCTGTTCATGGTAGAAAGCAGGGCCAGTATCGCCAGATACTTTTTGTTTTTGATCTGGAGCAAAAACAAGTCACTGAAGAACTGATTCAAGCGATTGGAAAGGAGAAATCTCCCGAGGTGATTGAGGCCGGAGAACAAAATGGTTATTTTTGGCCCGCCGAAGATTACCATCAAAAGCATCGTCTTCGCAGAAACAAACAGCTTGTAAGTCTTGCAGAAGTAGATTTCGGTCCTCGCTGGGATGAACATCTGTATTTTACTAAATTAAATAGTACCGATAGAAAAGGCTTCAGTCTCTCAAGCTGGCTAAAAAAGTTGTCTCCGGAAATGCAGAAAGCTTACCGAATCGGTTAATCTGAAATTGTGCTGGCTAAAGCACTCTATTTTCGCTACGCAATCAATGTGCCGGCCAACTTTAAATAGAGTCCCACAGTGTACAAAGAAGCTGTGCAAGTGGCATTTTACCGATGTATTTAAACGGACTAATTATTGCCCATATGAGACCAGCTTATCTACCAGTTGTTAGGTGATCCCCCTCAAATTAACAGAACACACTGGTTTGATTGCGGCCTTGGGCTTTAGCTTTGTATAACATCTGGTCGGCGGCTTCGAGCAACTGCTTTTTGTCGTTAAATAAATCAGCGCTGGCCAAACCGATGCTGACCGTTAATTGTCGTAATGGCCATTCATGGTTAGCCACTACCAGCCTTAATTTTTCCAGTGTTTTATTGGCCGACACGATGTCTGTGCCTGGCAAGATCAGCACAAACTCTTCACCACCATAACGGGCGAAAAAGTCATAGTTCCTGCTGTTGCGCTGAAACAGACCTGCTACCAGGCTCAGTGCCTGATCACCTTCGGCATGTCCATAGCTGTCGTTAAAACTTTT
>NZ_JBSYVT010000060.1:0-12958 GCF_054112845.1 Acinetobacter sp. NigerLNRRAM0016 | reverse complement strand
GTATTAATATTTTTTTGATGAACGTAATAAGACTCGGGGACTGGTTCATACAGTGCCCAACTGGATTGCTGAAGCAGCAAGCATAAGCAGGTTAGCCCATATAAAATAAAATGTAGGATCGTATAGGGCTTGAGTATTGTTATATTCAAGTCGCGTTTTTTCCTTATGCGCGAATTTGATCTTAATATAAAGTTTAATACACTAAAAATACGTTGATTCTCAGTAATGGGTTAACCTTAGCATGCTTTTTCCTCAACATGCTAAGGTTTATTTTTCATATAATCTTAATCACGTGTTTTCACATCATATAACTCAATTTCAAAAATGAGATTGGAGTTTGCAGGGATAATATTACCCATTTTGCGTTCACCATAGGCCAAATGTGCAGGCACGATCAACTTTCGTTTGCCACCCACTTTCATGCCCATAATGCCTTGATCCCAACCCTTAATCACACGGCCCGTTCCAATGACACATTCAAAATAATTGCCACGATCCAGTGAAGAATCAAATTTTGTGCCATCTTCTAACCAGCCAGTGTAATGTGTGGTGATTAAAGCGCCTTTAACGGCTTCTTTGCCTTCACCCACGACTAAATCAATAATCTGTAATTCGTTTGACATCTTGATAACTCCTCAAATCTGTTTGTCTTTACTGTAACTGAATCCACTCAATTTGAGCTTGTGCCTGATCACCAATCAGTGTCCATTCCCCATCCATTACATTCAATTGTAATTGCATGGTGCGCTCACACAGTTGCTGAATTGCTTCGGTGGTTGCTGGTGTTAATTGCCACACCTCAACATTGCTCAAGGTCTTTAACTTGCTGTTACGCTTATACCATTCTTCTACTGCTGTGCCATAGGCAACCACAGCAACCGACTTACAACGTGCGCTGGCTTTTTTGACTTTATCTTCGTCAGGGCAGCCCATTTCAATCCAGCGTACCAACTGACCCGTTAAATCTTTTTCCCACAATGCAGGTTCGTCGGTTTCAAATAGGTCTTTGGTAAATTCCAACTGTTCACTGGCATAACGAGCAAATGCCAAAATACGTACCATTAATCGTTCAATGGTTTCCGATGGATGCAAAGCCATCGTCAGTTGATAATCCCCATATTGGTGACTATCCATGTTGGCAATATTCAAATCTGCCTTATAAATTGTTGCTTTTAGCGCCATGAAATGTTCCTCAAATTTGGCGACTAGGATACTCGATTTTGATTGACTTGGGACAGCTTGGCAGAGTTTTTGCTTTTTCAGTGCTGACACTAGAATAAAAGATGCAACTCATGTGGTAAAACCTTAAACATAACCTTTTCCTACAAGTGGTCTTGGCACTGATGATCGGCATTGCACTCGGTCTTAGTTTCCATGATTTTTCACTCAATTTGAAACCTTTAGGTGATGGTTTTATTTCTCTGATTAAAATGCTGATTGCCCCAATTGTCTTCTGCGTGGTGGTGCTTGGAATTTATGGTGCACAAGACATCAAAAAAATGGGCAAAGTGGGTGCAAAAACCATTTTGTATTTTGAAATCGTCACCAGTATTGCTTTGGTTTTCGGAATTGCCGTCGCCTATATTTTCAAACCAGATGCAGGTATGAATATTGACCTGAACGCACTGGATGCCAAAGATTTAGCCGTCTATACCGAACGTGCAGAACATTTGAGCTCAAGCAGCGATTTTATTTTAAACATTATTCCTAAAACCATTTTTGCAGCATTTAATAACGGAGATATTTTACAAGTACTGCTGATTGCCATTATTTTTGGGATCAGTATGCTGCTGATTCCCAAAAAGTTTGCAGAAATTGTCCGCCAAGCATTAGAAGCGTTTTCTGAAGTCTTCTTTAAAATGATGGGTCTCATCATTCGTTTGGCACCACTCGGCGTCTTGGGTTCAGTCGCCTATACCACGGCAAAATTTGGACTCAGTTCCTTCGCTCAGCTTGGCTATTTGGTGCTCCTGTTTTATGTCACCTGCATTACTTTTGTGATTCTGCTCTTAGGCAGTATTTTAAGAATGACAGGTTTAAATATTTTCAAGTTTTTAAATTACTTTAAAGCTGAGCTGTCTATTGTTTTAGGCACTGCCTCATCCGATTCCGTGCTTCCTCGGGTCATGCAAAAACTAAAAAAATTAGGCATTAAAGATTCAACTGTAGGACTGGTCATTCCGACAGATTATTCATTTAACCTTGATGGTTTTTCCATTTATCTCACTTTGGCTGTTATTTTTATTGCCCAAGCCTGCAATATCGACCTATCCATGACCGACTTACTCAGTATTTTATTGGTCTCTTTGGTCACATCAAAAGGTGCACACGGTATTCCTGGTTCTGCCTTGGTCATTCTAGCCGCAACCTTATCGGTCATTCCTGCACTGCCTGCCATTGGTTTGGTGCTATTACTTTCAGTCGACTGGTTTATTGGGATTATGCGTGCCTGCACCAATTTGATCGGTAACTGTGTCGCAACGGTGGTGATTGCACATTGGGAACATGATATTGACCATGCCAAGGCACAATCAGTACTGAATCAACCCCAACCAATTACTGAAACGGCACAAGACGCTTAAATACGACACGCCAATAATTGTGCTTCAAACAACGCCCAATCCCGTTCTTGAGGCACAATAATTTCAATCCGATTGTCGACATTCTCAGGTGCAGACTGATAATTGAATTGTTTCGGATTGAAATTAAAACTTTTCCAGCCTTGGTTGGTATTGAAAATCCCTTTAATTCTGAGCCAGTCCTGTTGCTCGCAGAGTAAGTCAAGCAAATCATAGAAATCAAATTGCCAACGTTTTGAAAACTTCCATCCTGCAACACTATAGCCCTGTGCAGTTTCGACATAATGATAAGGGAGCTGCTTAATTTCAGGCAGAACAGAATCGCTGCTGTACTGTTTCTGAATCTGGATTAAGGGCTGAATTCTACGCTGTATCCCTTGGTAAGGCAGATCAATTTGTGCCAGTTGCAGTTGCCCTAAAGCAGGTCTTAACCATGTCTGGGCATAGGCCTGATATTCCTGCTGCAATTGCTGCAACGCCTGCTCATCGACCGCTTGCATTTTTTCTGTATGGGAAATCACCACAATTTGTGCTGCTTTTAGCTGATCGGCATACAGATTTTGCTTCACCCATTCTTGCTCATGTAAACGAGAACCATCGACCACGGTGACTAGCGCACGCATCTGAATTTGGCTTTGCCAATGTGGTTCCGTCAGTTGTTCTAACAGTTGGGCTGGATGCCCTAGGCCAGTCGGTTCAATGAATAAACGATCAGGTTTGGCTTCAGACATTAAACGTGACAAGGCAATTTGCATGGGTAATTGGCTGCTACAACACAGACAGCCGCCCAACAGTTCTTTGACTGCATAGCCATCCGTTTGCGGCAACAGATTTTGGTCGACCCCTATTTGACCAAACTCATTCATCAGCACTGCCCACACTTCATCTTCGGGCTTTTGTGCCAATAAACTGTTTAATAACGTGGTTTTTCCTGCACCAAGAAATCCAGAAATAATGTGGGTGGGTACGGATTTTTGTGGGGGCAACAATTTCAAGATGAAGATGCTCGCAAGCCAAATGAAAGATGAAGTTTAATGTAATAGTATAACAAAATCTTCAGTTGCATAGCAGGTGCTTATTGCCGCAAGCATTGAAATGACTTCTTCAGTTTTAGAGCTTACGTTTCTCAAGCACCTTAAACAAACTGACTCGGATCCAACATATGCAAGGTAATTTTTTTCACCTCATCGCGACTTTGCCGAATATGAGTTTCAATGGCTGTCATTGCTTGATTCGTTTGCCGATTAAAAATCAGTTTTAAGATATGTTGATGTTCCTGATAAGTCGCTTCAATACGATATTGTTTGGAAAAATCCAAACGGCGAATAATTCGTATTTTTTCACTCAAGTCGCGATGAATCCGAGCCATCTCATGATTCCCTGCCGCGCGAACCAAGGCACAGTGAAAATCTTCATCCAGTTGTGAAAGTTGTTTGAGGTCCTTCAGATAGTCTTGCGGTTCTATCATCCAAATTGCTTTTAGTTTTTGCAATTCGCTGAATTGCTCACAGCCCTGTTGCGTCAGCGTATTAATCGCATCCTTTTCCAACACAATCCGCACATCATACAGTTCTTCATAATAGCGAAAGTTTAGTGGTCGGACTTGCCAACCACTACGGAAACTCACTTCGACATAGCCCTCTTGTTGCAAACGATACAAGGCTTGCCGAATCGGGGTTCGACTGACTTCATAAGCATGCGCAACTTCTGACTCGGTAAAACGCTCGCCGGGCATGAGTTTGAAATCAAAGATGGCGTTTTTAATGCGTTGATACACCAGCGCAGATAAATTGTCTGCGCTTTTACTTGTCGCACTTTTCATTTCGTCTTCCCAATCCTTTTACAACTAAGCCCTAAGCCTGCATTCCACTCAGTAGATGATTGTTTTAGCTTTCTAATACGCTGATCTACATCATTTACTTTCAGGGAATACTGCAAATTTTATGCAAAGTTCATCCCAGTAAATTCCATTTAGATCAGCACAATGTTCGAAACATTCAAATGAAGGTTATGCTCCACTTCATCTTCATGAGTGTATTCATGTGCTTGATCCAAACTGATCGTTTTCGGGACTTGAAATCAATCTGTTGCTTGCAACTGTTGTGAATTTCTATGCTGTATATAGGCACGCCATCCACCAAAGTGACTAATATTTTCAGCATCGACTAAACCATACGGCTCACAGATGAAACCTTTCACCCAGCGACCATCACTCAGTTGGATATTCCCCATGCCCAGTGGTGTTGGAATTTCAGCAACGAACTCACCAAAACGCGCAGTTGGAATATCCCAAAGTTCCACAATAATTTCATGCCCTTCAGCTTGACGCGCCAAAGCAGGTTTAGGCGGAATGGTGCCATTCAGTGCATATAAGGTGTAATTCGCCGAAGTTTTCGTGGTTTCCACATGCACCGCTTGACGTGTGGTAAGTTGGAAATTCAGCGGCATTCCAGTCAAATGTGCGCCCACCACTGCTAGACGAATATGCTGTGCAGATGGCTCGGACACAGAAGATCCATTTTCAGGATACGCACGTCCTGTTGCCCCTAAAGGTAATTGCAGATGAGCTTGCCATTTTCGACCAAAATCTGCCAATGCACGGTCATGCCATGCAGGTGCAATCAGGCTAATACCAAACGGCAAACCATCCTCGCGAAAACCTGCGGGTAATGCCAAAGCACTCAAGTCAGCCAAATTGGTAAAGTTGGTGTAGGTACCAAAATGTGAGTTGTACTGAATTGGCTCCTGCTGCATTTCAGCAAGCGTATGAATCGTTGGAGAAGTGGGCACAACCAAGGCATCAAATTCAGACAATAGCACTTGAATTTGTCGTGCCAAATCATTTTTGAGATATTCGGCTTTATAAGCATCGAGTGCCGTATAGTTTTTACCTTGTTGAACAATTTCTAAAACGGTTTGATCAAATGCTTCTGGTACTTGTTCCAATAATGCTTCAACGGCCACAGTTCGCTCAGCGACCCAAGACCCTTGATAGAGTTGAGCCGCCAATTGTTCAAAAATGGTAAAGTCAATTTCAGTCAAAGTGACATTCATTTGCTTTAACTGCGCAACCGCATGCTGAAAGGCTTGCTCGGCTTGCACATCACCAAAGAATTGCAAGCTTTTGGGAATCGCAAAATTCAACGCTGAAGAGAGTTTTGCGGGTGCTGTTTTTGGATTATGACGTGAATAGCTATCCCGTACATCGAAATGTTCCAATACCTCTGCCACAACTTCAGCATCTGCAACAGTTAGTGCAAACACAGAAATACAGTCAATACTTTTTACCGCGGGTAACAAGCCAGAGTTTGAAAAACGACCTTTGGTTGGCTTTAAACCGACAATATTATTAAAGGCAGCAGGCACACGACCCGACCCTGCGGTATCCGTGCCTAATGCAAATGGAACCAATCCTCGCGCAACCACACTGGCAGAACCTGAACTTGAACCCCCACTGACATATTCAGGGTTAAAACTATTCACGACTGCGCCATAAGGTGAACGGGTTCCCACCAAGCCAGTCGCAAATTGATCAAGATTGGTTTTTCCGACCACAATCGCCCCTGCCTGTTTGAGCAAACGTACAGTTTCAGCATCTTTCGTCACAATCTCATTTAAGACTTTGCATCCCGCTGTGGTTGCGAAACCAGCAACATCAATATTATCTTTTACTGCAAAAGGAAGACCATAAAGTGGAAACTGTTCAAAGCGCGCTTTGCTTTCTGCTGTTCGTTGTTGCAGCTC
Source organism: Acinetobacter sp. NigerLNRRAM0016 (assembly GCF_054112845.1). Classification (NCBI taxonomy): domain Bacteria; kingdom Pseudomonadati; phylum Pseudomonadota; class Gammaproteobacteria; order Moraxellales; family Moraxellaceae; genus Acinetobacter; species Acinetobacter sp. NigerLNRRAM0016. Next base: position 6,635 of record NZ_JBSYVT010000060.1, on the reverse strand, counting down.
TGCGATTTGTTCCTGAAGGTGCTCGACCGTCGCAATTGCAATCCATGCTGTATCTTGCTGCTCAAATTCTTGTACCCAAGAGATTAAATCGGACAATTGAATTTGTTGGGTTTTATAGGCATTTTGCCATTCTGCAATGGTCCAACCGAGAGTTTGAAGTCTGCTCACTTTATGCATCCTATCTTGTATACAAGTTGAGATTGTTAAAGCGATTTTTATGCCAACTCAATTTTCTAAATGAAAAACATAGGCTTAAATAAAAATACTGTACTACTGATGAGCAATCGATTGCAAAGTTGCCTTGATTTAGCTCAATAAAACTCGAGGATGCCCTAAAGTTGCTGTACTTTGGATCATGAAAAAATTGAGGAATATTTGAAAAACGCGCAGACAGAAAAATCTTGAAAGAAAATTGAGAAGATAATAAAAAATTCCCTTCCCCCATTTTCAGGGAGAAGGAAGGACCTAAACTGGTAAAAATACGTAAAAATTATTTTGATTTATAAGAGAGTTTCATGCCCACGATATAGCCATTGTTGTCTTTAAAGTCACCAACAATTGTGCCATCAGAGATTTCACCTTTCACATCGCCAAACCACATGTAGCGACCACCCAAGCTAAATGCTACATTTTCATTAATGTTATATTTCGCGGCTAAACCCACACCCCAATATCCCTCAACAGGACCTAAAGTTGGTGCTGGTGCACCTGCACCTGAGTCCCATAAACCTGAAACAGACATTGCCAGTTTTGGAGATAAACGCTTACCAATACCAAGTTCAACTGCGGTTTGGTCATCATGATAAGTTAAAAGTGGTAAACCTTTACCATTAGCAGCACCCAGTGCAGCAGTCACTGCTTTTAATTGTGGTGGATAGTAAGCAAAATCACCCCATGGTACCCAACGTACTTTTGCAAATAATGCTGTCGTCGGATTTAAGCCTGTTTGTAAGTTTAAATTCACAGATTCAGGAGTAGTAATCGTGCCTGAGTTTTCAAATGAACCTAACCCAGGGATATATTCTTGAATTGTAGTTTTATGATCAATTTCAGAACGATAAGTCAACGATGCCAGAATACCCAGTTCTGGCTTGGCATAGCTCATACCCGCAACCCAACCCACAGCGATATCATCAAAACTATTATTATAGCCACTAGATGTCCGATATGTTTCTCCACGTAAATGGACATCCGCCTGAAGTTCTTGTAATGCTGGACCACCATAAATCATGAAATTTTTATTCAGGTTATAGCCCAATAAAGTAGTGAGATTTTTAGATTTCACCTCAACACGCGTATGTGCATCTGCACCTTCCATATCTTTGGCAATAAAGTTATTGTCACCTTCAAACTTAACTTTCGCACCATATGGTTCATCATAAATCACCCCCAAACGTAGGCTCGGGCTTAGATCTGTTTTCACTACATAACCAAGTGTTTGGAAATCTTCTGCCATATCAGAAATATGATTTCCGCTGGTATCTGTACCCTGTACATCAGGAGAAATATGCGTATAGCTCACTTCTGCATAGGTGCCAGATTCAAATAAGGCATCAATTTGCTGTGGTGAACGCTCTAAACCCGCAGCAAAAGTTTGACCTGCAAATACAGAAAGTATTGCAATGCTAAGGTACTTTTTCTTATTGAACTTCATCTCGTCTCTAGTCCTTTAGTTAGGTTTTAAATCAGCAACTGTCTTTCGGTCCAGTGAAAAACACCTACTCATTTAGGATTAAATGGAATATTTAATCTCGATGGCTACCCGTCAGGGCAATTCATTTTTTTAGCTGCTTGTATTTGCGCAGTCGTTTTGAATGCTTAAGCTGTCATTCAGAAAATAACACTCATTATTTTGATGCTCGGTTCAATCCAATGCGCTCAAGGAAACAAGGCTAAATTCAAAATTAAGAGCGTTCTGCTCAGCTTGGCTGTGTAGAGCCGAAGAAATGACAAGATGCTCATGCTCACAGCGCTTAACAATTAAGCATTGCTTTTGCATCGCAATTCTTTCTTTATTATCAACCATCATGGTTACACATCCTTTTTAGCTACAACTCCTTGCAATCCCGCAAGAACCAAATATCTATGTTATTTTCGAATCTGATATTTACTATCTTTAAGCATTCGATTTCACATCGATATCTTCAACAAGTTGAATATTTCCAAGAAAACCATAGTCGTCCCTAATTATGGGTCTCTTAAAAATATTACTTAGGAATTCCACTCATTCACTGAGATGTCTTCCGTTCCTGAAGAGTAGCAGCCTTAAAAGATGGAACAACCATGCAAAAGAATGGTTGCCGAATGGTTTTGGAGAAAAAAAAAGCTAAAAATTGGGATATCGCTGCATTAATCAGCTAGAAAGAATGGGCTCGGTTTTCTCTACACAGGAATAATCTTTGAATATTGAAGCCTAGACTCGAAAATGAGATTGCTCAATCTATTGATCCTCATTGTGATTTTCATCGCCCAATTACTTCATGTTTATGACCTTATCCGCGGCGATCATAAGACTGAAATACGCTTTTCAGAATGTCCATTCTAAGACCATCATGCAATTCTGAAACCCAATTGTTGATTTTTAGTCAAAAATATTTTGCAGATTCATCGATTTTTCCAAGCAAATGACTTCCCTATACTCTCGCCCAATTCAAGCGATTCTATTAAGGTCATACCATGCAAAACATTCTGATCGTCAACGGCGCAAAACAATTCGCACATTCAAAGGGTGAACTGAACAATACCTTAACTGATTTTGCCCAAACCCATTTAAACCAACTGGGATGCAATGTGCGTATTACACGCACCGACAGCGAATACGACATTCAACAGGAAATTGCCAACTACGTTTGGGCGGATGTCATTATTTATCAAATGCCTGGTTGGTGGATGGGTGCCCCGTGGACTATGAAAAAGTATATGGATGATGTCTTCACCATTGGACATGGCACCTTATACGCCAATGATGGTCGTTCACGCAGTGATGCCAGCAAAAAATATGGCTCAGGTGGTTTAATTCACGATAAAAAATACATGTTATCGCTGACTTGGAATGCCCCTATTGAAGCATTTGAAGATCAGGAGCAGTTCTTTGAAGGTGTGGGTGTGGATGGGGTCTATTTACCATTCCATAAAGCCAATCAATTTTTGGGCATGCAAGGTTTAGACACGTTTATAGTGAATGACGTGATTAAAGAGCCCAATGTCCCGCAATATTTAGACGCTTATCGTGCACATTTAGATACGCTTTTTGCTGCATAGGACTTCATCATGCTGACAGTGATTGCAGAAATTCAAATTCATGAAGGTGCTGAACATTTTGAAACGGTGCTGAAGGCTTTTCAAAAGGTCACGCCTTTGGTGTTACAGGAGTCAGGCTGTTTTGGCTATGAACTGTATATTGATCAAGACAGTAACGCTAGTTTCCAGTACAAGTCTTGTAATTCAATTATTATGTTTGAAAAGTGGCAATCTTTAGCCCATTTGGAACAGCATATGCAGACCGCACATATGCAAGATTTTCAGCACAAAACCAAAGATGCCGTTAAGGATACCAAAATTAGAATCATGCAATTGGGTTTGCCGCACATTTAATCCTGTCCTAGTTAGATGATTGTGCATGAAATTATCACAAATCCTGTAAAAACTGCTAAAGTAGCCTACGCATAGCAGGCTTTTTTATGCTTACTTTAAAATCGCATGTCCAAGAGCATGGGCAACATCAAGAGTATAAAAAAATTCCTAGCTATAACTTTATGCAACTCAAGAGGTTACATCTGAAATGCTTCTCATGATCGACAATTATGACTCTTTTACTTACAACATCGTCCAGTATTTTGGCGAGTTGAACCAAGAAGTGAAAGTCGTCCGTAATGATGCCGTGACTTTGGAGGACATTGAACGATGGCAACCGAAGTATTTGGTCATTGGTCCAGGGCCTTGCTCTCCGTCTGAAGCGGGTATTTCAATTCCTGCCATTCAGCACTTCGCAGGAAAAATTCCGTTGTTGGGCGTGTGTTTAGGTCATCAAAGTATTGGACAAGCCTTTGGCGGCAAAATTGTACGTGCCAAAACCGTCATGCATGGTCGTTTGTCGGACATGTATCACAGTGACAAAGGTATCTTTAGCAATCTACCTTCCCCGTTTTCTGCAACCCGCTATCACTCTTTGGTGATTGATCAAGCGAGCTTGCCAGATTGCCTAGAAGTGACTTGCTGGACCCAAGAGGCAGATGGCTCTATGGAAGAAATTATGGGCGTTAAACATAAGACACTCCCTGTAGAAGGTGTGCAGTTCCACCCTGAATCCATTCTGAGCCAACACGGACACCAAATCTTCAAAAACTTTTTAGAGATTTATGCATAAATGAATATTCAACAAGCTTTAAATCATATTACCAAGAACATTCACCTGACCCAGCCGCAAATGGAAGAGGTCATGCGTACCATCATGAGTGGCGAAGCGACCGATGCACAGATTGGTGCGCTCATGATGGGATTGCGCTTAAAAGGCGAAAGTATTGATGAAATTACAGCGGCTGCACGCGTGATGCGTGAGTTTGCTACAAAAATTGATGTCAGCGATGTTCCCAACCTGATTGATATTGTCGGTACGGGTGGTGATGGACAAAACCTCTTTAACGTTTCAACCGCTTCAGCCTTTGTGATTGCTGCGGCTGGCGCCACCATTGCCAAACATGGTAACCGTGGGGTATCGACCAAATCAGGTTCATCCGACTTGTTAGAAAAAGCCGGGATTCATCTTGATTTGAACATGCAACAAACTGAGCGTTGTATTCGTGAAGTCGGTGTCGGTTTCCTGTTTGCCCCGAATCATCATAAAGCCATGAAATATGCAGTAGGTCCACGTAAGGAACTCGGCATTCGCAGCATCTTCAACTTACTCGGCCCGCTTACGAATCCGGCTGGCGTAAAACGTTTGGTGATTGGCGTATTCTCGAATGAATTGTGCCGCCCGATTGCAGAAGTCATGAAGCAACTTGGCGCTGAACACGTGATGGTGGTGCATTCTAAAGATGGACTGGATGAAATCAGCCTTGCATCCTCGACTTATGTTGCAGAACTGAAAGATGGTGAAGTGACTGAATGGATCATTAATCCTGAAGATGTCGATATTGAATCGCAAACGCTAACAGGTTTAATCATTGAAGATTCTGCGGAAAGTTTGGCCCTGATTAAAGATGCATTGGGTCGCAAAAAATCTGATCGTGGAGCCAAAGCAGCCGACATGATTGCCTTAAATGCAGGCGCAGGCATTTATGTGTCTGGTTTAGCCAACAGCTATAAACAAGGCGTAGCATTAGCACATGACATTATCTACGGTGGGCAGGCTTTAGAAAAAATGAGTGTGCTGTCTGAATTTACCAAAACACTCAAACAATACGAAGCTTAAGGAAAGGATGCCCCCATGGTTGATATCGCAAATACAATTTTAGGTAAAATTGTTGATCGTAAACATGAAGAATTAGCAGCTCGCCTGAAGCAACGCAGCCTGCATGATGTAGAGCAATGGGCACAAGCAGCAACACCTGTGCGTGGTTTTGCTCAAGCACTGATGAAGAAGCGCCCAGGCGTGATTGCTGAAATTAAAAAAGCATCACCTTCAAAAGGGATTATTCGTGAAAACTTTAATCCTGCTGAAATCGCAGCACAATATGAACAAGCTGGTGCTGCTTGCTTGTCAGTATTGACCGATGTCGATTTTTTCCAAGGTGCAGATGAAAATATTCAAATTGCACGTACGCACTGCGCTTTGCCTGCATTACGTAAGGACTTTCTTGTCGACCCTTATAATGTCATTGAAGCACGTGCCTTGCATGCCGACTGCATTCTGCTGATTGTAGCGTGCTTATCTGATCAACAACTCGAAGAAATGTCAAAAACCGCATTCGAGCATAATCTGGATGTATTGGTTGAAGTACATGATGAGGAAGAACTTGAACGTGCGCTGCAACTTTCTGAACGTTGTTTATTGGGTGTAAACAACCGCAATCTTAAAACCTTTGATGTGGACTTAAACACCTCTATTCGTTTAAAGCAATTGCTGGATACTTCTCGTTTACTGATTACCGAAAGTGGCATTGCGACCCCAGAAGATGTGCGTATGATGCAAGAACATGATATTCACAGCTTCCTTGTCGGTGAAAGTTTCATGAAGCAACCCCGCCCTGATCATGCCTTCACTGCATTATTTGGTCAGCCTGTAGAAGTTTAAGCCTTTACCGCATCAGGGCAAACTTTTGCCCTGATGATTGCTCTTGTTCAAAATGAGAAGCTCATGACTTTTCTGGAACATGAACAATCAACATTAACAGTCGTCTGACCAGTGGAATAAAAATTAAAATAAGTGGATAAGCCACCAACCAAGACATCGCCCAAGTTGCCAACCACTTCTCGACAAAACCTTGCATTAACCCTCTATTCATAAAAAGATTAAAACAGGACAGTGAGCCACTCATCAGCCCTGATAAAAATAAAGGCATCAACCAAGACATATGTTTCACGTGAATTTTTAACATAAAATTCAAAAACCTTTTATACAAGAACAATCAAACTGAGATTCGGAGAACGGACTTTGGAATGTACTTAAAGCTTTTTAAGCACTTGAATAAACT
>NZ_JBSYVT010000059.1:0-13857 GCF_054112845.1 Acinetobacter sp. NigerLNRRAM0016 | reverse complement strand
CGAACAACTTCTACCAGTAAAAAATTAACCCCGAAAAGTTCAATGTGTTTTTCAATCTCTTCAACAGGGATTTCCAACTGCATTGTAGATACGAGGCTTTCTACGTGGACCAGTGGCTTACCAATTTGCTGTAACTTTTCATAAAGCTCATTTGCATTCATGGGTTGGTTCAATCCGTTTTTTATATTTTATTCAGCACAGCCAATGTCGCATTGAGCATATCGACTGAAACCTCTAATTTTTTTGCTAAACGGGCCATGTGGCCGTCATCAAGTATTCTTAATGCCTTATGTAATGAAGTATAGTTTTTTAGCTCTGAAAACTCTTCAATTTTTTCATTGATATAGACATCATCTAAACCAGCTTCTTCAAAACACTCAATTACAGATAAGCCAACATATGAAAGTTTCTGTTTTTTAACATATGTTGATTGTTTTTGGTCTATTAAACCAAGTTTCACAGCAATTTTGTGGCTTTCACCACGCTTAGGTAGTCGATTGTTTGTGATGACCCTTGTATTGAAAAATTCTTTTTTTACTTGTTCAAAAGTCTTAGCCATTACGGGCACCATCAAAAGTTAATTATTTCGATCGTTTACGATATATCTTTAGAAGTACAAGAAGCGAATAAATTATTAATCTTGGTTCGCTCTAGCGCGTGGATGTGCATCTTTATAAGAACTAATCAACGTTTCGTGATCTACAAGAATATATACTTGTGTCGAAGATAGTGATTTATGACCTAGCATTTCCTGAACGGCGCGAATATTTTTTGTTTTGTTATACAAGTGCGATGCAAAACTATGTCTCAAAGCATGAGTACTACCAATATGTCCAGAACCATGCGCCTTTAACAGAGCTGTAATGCATGCACCTAAATGGTTTTTCGCAATATGTTTGCCAGATGGTGCAATGAATAAATATCCGCAGTCTTCTACTCCAGCTTTTGAAATCCAACGATTACGAACTAAAAGCCAAGTAGAAATAGCCTCTAGTGATTTTTTTCCTAAAAAAACAATCCGTTCATTATTTCCTTTACCCAATACCTTTAGTTGCATAGCACTGAGGTTGATATCACTTAGTTTGATGGCATGTAATTCAGAGATACGTAAACCGCCAGAATAAGCAATTTCTGCAGCTGCTAGATCTCTTAACTTTTGATTATTGTATTTCGGATTTAATGGCGTCTTGTTATCAAGTATCTCATTCAACGTATTCACGGCGATCGGGCGCGGTAAGCTTTGATTTTTGAACTTAACCCGAATGTCAGAAAAGAAGTTTTCAGGTATATATTCCTTACGCAGACAATAGTTCAGGAAGTTTTTTAAAGCTGATAAATTTTTGTTGAGTGTTCTTGCAGAAACAATATCAACATCGATTCGATGCAACCGAAATGATGTGATGTAATCGCGGTCTAGTTCCAATAGATGTTTACCTTTAAAAAAAGGCATTTCTAACATCAAAAGTAAGCTCTTTTTGTATTCATTAATTGTCATGTCGGACTTATTTTCAAGCTTCAGGCTATCCAGCCATTCTTGAATCAATTCCTCATTCGTCATGCTATGCATGGAAAGGTTTTCCGACATAATAATGCTTAAAGCTCTTGGATGGTTTTTTCTAGCTGAACCTGTTCGTCAGCCTTACTTAATTTTATGACATTTTGCACAATATCCATATATTCTTTTACTGATATTTTGCCATCTGCTTTCGCTGCGTCCACAGTTTTGCGTAAAAATGGATTATCTGAATATTTTTGGAATAAAGTGAAGGCTTTAAGGTCATTCAACGCGTCTGCATTAATTGAGCCATTAGAATGTTTAATGATGCAATTTTTCACCTGGTTTTCAGGTGTTTTGATGTAAGTAACTTCGGGCATAAATAGTTTGTATTTTGTAACCAATTGCACCTCATTAGAAGCTAAGCAACTGTATACAATTTGCGATATTGGTTCTTTTGGACCACTAACACTCCACCCTCCCGTAACCATTAAAAATGGGATGTTTGAATACGGGTATTTGAATGTATCATCAACCAGCTTATTAAACTCATATGCTGTCGATAGGTAGCGATCGTTTGTAAAAACATCAACATGTGACATATCCTTCGGAACTTCTGTGCATCCCCCGATCATGATTACAGATGCAATTGAAAGAAGTAATTTCTTCATAGTTCTAACCTTAATTAGATATCCTTTCTAAGTTACAAGTAACTTTTGCTTAGGCTACGGTTAATATTTATCCAGGAACAAAATAAAGCGGTCGATAGTGACCGCTATATACATTAGAAATTGAATTTTTCAGTGTTGTACGCATAGATTTTATTAATATCAATGCGTTTACCTTGCATGGTTGTTATTGCAGTTGGTTGGAATTTAATTGCAAGATCTTTAATTTCAACGTCTTTCCATTCTGGCATGGAAGACGGTATATCAATAGTGCGGCGCTCTTTGGTACGGGTAGCTGGTATCCAGTGGTTTAACTTAACCATTGAGTCACCTAACAATGTACCTCTTTTGCGATCAACAATGCGTAAGTTTCCTTCCACCGAACGTATTTTTAAACCAGAATAGTTATCAATTCCATAAGTAAATGTGTTTTGGTTTTTACCGTAAAAACGTACTGTAAATTGATCGCGCATATAATAATCGTAATGTGCTTTTAATACCTGAAGCATAGTTTCACGATCTACAACATTTTCGACAATATCTTTGTCAGTACGTAAGGACTGCAGTTTATTAAGTGCTGGTTCAACATTCAATTGTTCGTCTGATACGTTTGGATTAACTAAAGGGTTACGTTGAGGGTAGAAAATATCGTTTAAGTAAGCTGTGTGCTGAACTAATAAATACATCGCTCGTTGTCGAGTATTCATCTGTTGATAAAGGTGAGCTGTCGCTTTGTATCGTTGATTTGAATTGTTCTCAAAATAGCTATCAGACAGTTTATATTCGCTGATTTCAGGTGTAAGGCCACCAGCAACAACATTAAAGTTTTTAGATGGCGTTAAAAGCCCCACGTAAGCTTCTTTAAAGTTTGGATTTGGGGTTGGTACATCATCATAAGCAAAAGCAGTATGTGCTATTACAGTACCAAGGATACCCACCATCGCAGTTTTTAATAGTTTCATTCAGTATTCTCTGTATAACTTTAAAAGGGTTTTATGTTTGAAAGTATAATACTTTATTTTTGTGCATTTAAAAAACCACTATTTAAACTTAAAGTAAAAATAATAATATTTCTTAAACCTATTTAACGCCATTCGTTAAACTATCGCTTAATCTCATTAGTCTTTTAAAGGTCAGGTAGTTTTTTGGTAGTAGTTTAGAATTAAGCGTTAAATTTGAGCATTGATCTAAGTCAATTTGGGCATTTTGATCGATAGGAAAGAGTTGTCCTTGATATGCAAAACCAGTCGAATTTTTAGCGATCGACTCAATCAAAAATACACCGTATTTATCTTGTTCCGTGGCCACTGTACTTAAACCACCTAAGGATGTAATCAGGTTTTTAAAATATCCTGGTATTGCGTTCTTAGTGCGTAAGAATTCTATTTGATTTTCAAATGCTTCAGGTGTGAGACATAACATAAAAGCATTTTTCTTTTCTTCTGGCGTTTCAAATACCTTGCCATTGGTCCACGACAGGATATTCGGCTTGAATACATGCAGTACTTCAACCGATTTAAGAAGATCCGCTACATTTGTTTTATGTTGTTCATCGGCTTCAGGCACAAACTGATTTTTGGTATATACCGCAGTACAAAACCACTCATAATCAATTAACTGATTATCGGCATCTAATGGTTCATACAGCAAATACACGGCGCTATCACGCTTAATGGCCAACAGTGGTGATACTGCATATTGTTCTGCAAACTGAGTGATTGCATCCAAGAGCTCACTTGATATGTTGAGTTTTTTGGCATTGAATTCATCGCAAATTAACAGTAATTCTTGAGTGAGTGTTGGTACCACGTTTAACGGCGAACCAGTCTTGTTCAGCATCTCGTTAATAGCATTCTCAATTGCCCCTTTTGTTAGGCTATTGATGAACTGCAGCTGCTCTAATGAGATCCCTTCATGATCCAAAGCCTGTATGACCAGATCAAAAGCATGACGAATTTTCTTCTCAAAATGGTTTGCGTACGATAATCCCCAAGCGTCAGAAAAAAATGAGACTGTTTGTTCTGTATAGCTGGTATTCATTAGGGTTTTGGCAAGTTGCGCGTTACCGATTAAGTCACTTTCATCTTCTAATTTTTTACGCAAGTACTTCTCAATACCTTGTTTGCGAACGTACTGGATCTTCTTCAGGTTTTGACTTGATAGCCAAGTCTTATATTGCGATACAGCATATTGAATGTTCATATCGGCATATGCAGTAATACGGCAAGGTATACCATCAAAGAACGTTGGTAGAAGCACCTGTAAGAGCTCTAAATCACAAAGAGAAGCATAGATAACGCCGTCAGCCACTTCAAGGTCTGTAATCTTCACTGAGAATGAGTGAATACCGACTCGAACCAGTATTAATTTATCGGTATTTATTAGCACCGCATCATAAGAACTTTCACTGGTGATATTGTTTGCTTTAACCCATTTTTCCCAATGGTTAACGATATGGCCAGAAAGCGCTTCACGAGTATCGAAAGGTTGATCTAGATCTGCAGTTGCACTTATGAACGTATCTAAGCTAAACGCATATCGTAAAGGCTTTAGCTCGATATATGTCTCAATCGCTGTTGTATGTTGCTGAATACCATTAGTAATGCTTTGGAGCTTCAGTGCATAGTTCAAAGCCTCAAGCTGGAGCACTTCATCATCACCGATCTGCTGAAACACCGATGTAGCATATGAAAAATTAGTTTGTTCGCCGTGAATATAACGTCTTTCTTGCCCAATCTGCAGATACAGATTTTTGGCATCAGATTGGACTAAATCTAGGTAATTTTGTGGCTGAAGATCCTGAGCAAGTTGCGTAAAAGGTATTTTAATTTTTGATACTTTAGGTGCTTTTTTTAAACCTTCAATTGATGTCGGAAATTCAATAACATCTAAAATAAAATCTAGGTTTAAAGTTTTAACATCTATGATCAAATGGTTTTTATAAAAACGTCCAATCAGGTTATTAAAAAAACAAACTTGGGTTTTATGGTTTAGCATAAATATACCTTTATGAATCTTAAAGATCATCTTATAATAGTAGTATAAGTTTTAATACTATTTATCATGTGGTATTTTTAAACAAAGATAAAACTTTTAGTGAGTTGTTTCATGACAGAATCAGTTGTACCAAATAATAGCGCTTCAGAGAACGCACAAATACCAGGTACGATCGGAACATCAGCCGTTGCAGAACACAAGGGCGATAGTTTTAACGGCACAAGCATCATCACGATTGGTCGAGTTGACTTAAGTAGTTCTATTGAGCCTCTATTTGTACCAGTCTCAACATTGTGGTCCATCACACCGGGTAATTATCCTTTAAGCGCAGAAAATATTAAAAACTGCACGGCAGTACGATTTGAGGGTGAAGAACTACTTACCCAAAACTTCGCATTAGGCTCAATTGTGGTTTATAAAATCAATGGTGTTTTAGGGAACCATGTAATTGTGGTCAGTGAGGATCGAGACGGCGGTAACGATAACCGTGCGATTTACTGCAATAGCTTCAATACAACATGTAATATCTTATCTCAGTACGGTATTGCCTTCGCTGAGCTATATCGCCGCAAAGTATTAGAGCTTGATCAAGTCCTCTATACCAACCTCAATAGATCCCTTTTACAAACTCTCTATGCAGAAAATGAAACTGACGTTATTGATTTAGAGTGGAATACAAAGCACCACCCTACTCTATACGTTCATGCGTCAAACTTAGTTGCATCTGAAGAGCACGGTTTTGTGAAATATGATGGTCGTATGGCTGGTATTGGTACCTTTTCTACAAAATGTCTAACTGCAGACCGTAACGGCAACTTAATTAAACCAGAGCTAGCCTTCCTCAATAACATTATTGAAATTAATGTTACTGAAAAAGATGCGTTAGAGTTCTTGAATTGCTCTATTACGAATAACCACTACTTTTCGCGTATGGTTGATCAACTCAAAAGTACTGGTCGTAAAGAATATGACTTCATCACGAACAACATTGATTTCTTCGCCGTACATGTGAAGCTTAACCTTGAAGAAGATCGTCCTAAAATTACGCGAATGGTTTTAGCACCAGATTTACCAATTCTGGAAAACTATTTGTATAAGCAATACGATCCAACCTACCTTGGTGAAGCCGTTGACGACTTAATTCAGTAATACAGATCTAAAAAAGCTAAAAGCCTACAATGTAGGCTTTTTTAATGCAAAAAGGAAAAGGCTTAATAATTACGGAATCCCAACCTGAATAACATCTATCTAAAAGTCAAAGAACGTAGGTCGGCAATTTTAATTTGAAACTTTCCTTTATGGGGTCGTTTCAGAAAACGGAAAATAAAGCACGCTAAGGATCAGCTAATAAGCAAAAAGGAGTCTCAGTCCCTCTTGCTCCGTGCTACAGATGCAATTTGCCGAGCCTATGGCAAGGATGGATCAATTCTGTATGTCTTCGAGCAGAGCACCGCCCGCATCAGGCGAGACTCAGGCGCAGTGCCAGCGCAGCCAGGGTCGCCGCGAGTACGGGGACGGTTAGCACAATGCCCACCTTGAAGTAATACCCCCAAGTGATCGTCATTCCCTTGCGCGCCAGTACATGCAGCCAGAGCAGCGTCGCTAGCGAGCCAATAGGGGTGATCTTCGGCCCTAAGTCACTGCCGATCACGTTGGCATAGATCATTGCCTCTTTCACCACGCCGGTTGCACTTGTGGCATCAATGGAAAGTGCGCCCACCAGTACCGTAGGCATGTTGTTCATGGCCGAAGACAGCAGCGCAGTGAGGAAGCCTGTTCCAAACGTGGCTCCCCATACGCCGCCTTGTGCGAAGTAATCCAGCAGCCTTGCGATGTGCTCGGTCAGGCCTTGGTTACGCAACCCATAGACCACGAGATACATTCCCAGCGAGAAGACGACAATTTGCCAAGGCGCTTCACGGATCACTTTGCGAGTGCTGATGACATGCCCTCGCGCAGCGACTGCGAGCAACAGCAAGGCCCCTGCGCCAGCCACTGCGCTAACCGGCACGCCTAGCGGCTCAAGGCCGAAGAATCCGACCAACAGCAGGACAAGAACCACCCAGCCGAAACGGAACGTTGCCGCATCGCGAATGGCCTCATTCGGCTGTTTCAACTGATTCACGTCGTAGTGTGCGGGGATACTGCGGCGAAAATAGATTGAGAGTACGACCAGAGAAGCAATGATGGCGACAATATTCACCGGAACCATCACCGCAGCGTAGTCATTGAACCCGATTTTGAAAAAGTCGGCAGAGACGATGTTGACCAGGTTGGATACGACGAGCGGCAGGCTGGCTGCATCTGCGATGAAACCCGCTGCCATGACGAACGCGAGCGTGGCCGCCGGACTGAACCCCAGTGCCAACAGCATGGCCATGACGATTGGCGTGAGAATCAGTGCTGCGCCGTCGTTGGCAAAAAGCGCGGCGACGGCCGCACCTAGCAGGATGATCAGTGCAAACAACATGCGCCCTTTCCCGCCTCCCCAGCGTGCGACGTGCAAGGCTGCCCATTCGAAAAATCCGGCCTCATCGAGCAACAGGCTAATGATGATGATGGCAATGAACGCGGCTGTGGCGTTCCAGACGATCTGCCAGACGACAGGAATATCACCTAAGTGAACGACACCGGACAGTAGCGCCACGACAGCGCCAAGCGTCGCACTCCAGCCAATGCCCAGCCCGCGCGGCTGCCAGATCACCAGCACGATAGTGGCAAGAAAAATCAGTAGGGCAGCAAGCATGTCAAGTCTCTTTTTTCAGCGGGTTATCGAGTTCTTTAAGAAGGTTCAGGAGGTCAATCCGGGAGATGACGCCGATCACTTTCCCATCTTCCACTACGGGAAGGGACGTAAAGTGATGATCCACCATCAACCGGACTGCCACGGAGGGATGCATGGCAGGCGCGACGGTGTGCACTTCCGTGGTCATTACCTCTGCGGCAGTACGCCCCTCGGCCTTGCGCGCTGTGCGCCCCTTTGGGCCAAGGAAGGAAACCCAGAAATTTTCCTTCCAGACCGATTCGCGGGGTTCAAGCCGTTCGTCCGCTCCCCGGTGGATCAAGTCCTCCGCAGTCACGACGCCGAGCAGACGGCCAACGCCGTCGACCACCGGGACGCCGTTGATGCGATGGGCAAGCAGCAGCTTGGCGATGTCCTCAACCGGCGTTTCAGGTTGAACGGTCACCGGATCGGGCGTCATGAAATTTCGGATCAACATGGTCGATCTCCTATGCTTGGGGATGGATGAGCGCACGCAGGCGTTCTGCTCCAATCGGTTCTTCTTTCAGAAGCGGGACAACGGCGTAACGGTCCGCGTGCTCATTGGCCACGGCGTTAATCTCGCGCAGTTCGTTGGCGGCCCGCTGGCGCAGCAAGGGGGAAGTGGTCGAGGCTGCCGCCACGCTGGTATTGATGACCCAGGCCCACGGCTCGATGCCGGCGCGGCGCAAGTCGGCCTGGAGATTGGCGGCTTCTAGCACCGGCGTCGTCTCCGCCAACGTGACAATCAGCACCTTGGTTTGCTTCGGGTCCTGCAACTGCATCATCGGCGTGGTGAAGTGCATGCCGGTGTTACCCATCTGACGCGCGATCTCGCGGTGATAGGCACCGGTCGCATCGAGCAGGAGCAAGGTATGCCCGGTCGGCGCGGTATCCATCACGACGAATTTCTTGCCCGCCTCCCGAATGATGCGCGAGAACGCCTGGAAGACGGCGATTTCTTCCGTGCAGGGTGAGCGCAGATCTTCTTCGAGCAATGCGCGGCCTTCGGCGTCGAGTTCGGCACCCTTGGTTTCCAGCACATGCTGGCGATAGCGCTCGGTCTCGGCATGCGGATCGATCCGGCTCACCGTGAGGTTGTCGAGCTTTGCTGCCAGGGTTTCGGTCAAATGGGCAGCAGGGTCGGAAGTCGTCAGATGGACCGGCAGGCCGCGATGGGCCAGCTCCACGGCGATAGCCGCTGCCAGCGTCGTCTTGCCCACGCCGCCTTTGCCCATCAGCATGAGCAGCCCGTGTCCATCTGCCGCGATGCCATCGACGAGGTCGGCCACGCCGGGCTCATCCAGTTCAATGGGGGCATCGGCTGCGACATGCGCCTCTGGCGGCAGGTCGGTCAGCAATTGCCGGAGGGCGTCGAGGCCGACGAGATTGAAGGGCTTGAGCTGGACAAGGTCGCGCGGAAGCGCAATCAACACGGCAGGAATGTTCTTGAGCGCCGCTTGTTCGCGTTCGTGGATTGCCGCGGCCAGCGGATCGTTGTCGGCTTCGACGGCGGGCAGGATGCCGTTGATGACGAGATGCTGCTGGTTGAGGCCGATGGCGGCCAGTTCTTCATGAGTACGCGCCACCTCGCGCAGGGTCGCCTGCTGGGCGCGCGCGACCAGCACGAGACGGGTTTGCAGCGGATCGGCCAAGGCTTCAACCGCCGCCTTGTACTGGGTGCGCTGTTTTTCCAATCCGGTCAGCGGGCCGAGACACGAGGCGTCGCCCTTGCCCGCTTCCAGAAAGCCAGACCAGGCGCCAGGCAGTTGCAACAGGCGAATGGTATGACCGGTGGGCGCGGTGTCGAAAATGATGTGCTGGAAATCGGCGGTGAGCGCGGCGTTGGTCAATAGTGCGGTGAACTCGTCGAATGCGGCGATTTCCGTGGTGCATGCGCCCGACAACGATTCTTCGATGCCCTTCACCACGTCGTCGGGAAGCACACCGCGAACCGGGCCGACCAGGCGTTCCCGATAGGCATGGGCTGCGGCTTCCGGATCGATTTCAAGCGCCGAAAGACGTGGAACGGCAGGAATCGGCGTCATGCGATTGCCGATCGTGACGCCGAAGACCTGCCCGACGTTGGACGCCGGGTCGGTACTGACCAGAAGGACATTCTTCCCAGCTTCGGCGAGTTGAATGGCGGTGGCACAGGCTATCGAGGTCTTGCCGACGCCGCCCTTGCCCGTGAAAAAGAGATAGCGCGGTGGATGTTGAAGGAATTTCATGATTACTTTTCTCCGTATTGTTCAGCAGCAGCCACGACTGGAACAGCAACCCGTTGCCGGCTTGGCGGCGTCCGTCGGTTGATCGATACCTATCCAAAGAGCCAATTCGGCCCGCTTCGGGTAACGCCCCGCGAGCGCCACTTCACCATCGACCAAAATCAGCGGCAGCGCATCCTGGCCGGAGCGTTGCAGGAACGCTTTTACGGTAGCGTTGTCCGCAAAGGCTTGTGGCTGCTGCGCCAGATTGAAGCGCTCGATCTGCGCCCCGTTCTGCTTCGCCCAATTAGCATCGGCAGCAAAATTGACGAGGGCTTGGTCAACATCAACCCCACACACACCCGTGCTACAGCACAACGACGGGTCAAAGACTTCGATCTTCTTCATTTAAAACCTCCATCAAGTATTGAAATGTATGTCAAATAAAAACTACTCTGAAAGCGTTCCGATCCGATCCAGTTCCACCTTCAACTGTGCTCGGTCATGCTTAAGCTGCGCCAGGGGTAGCGCGATGAACGCTTCAATGCGATGACGCAAAATCCGGTAAGCGTTCGTGAAGGCGGCTTCGATTTCCTCGTCAGTTCCCGTGGCATGCGCCGGGTCGTCGACACCCCAGTGCGCTCGCACCACCGGGCCGAGATACGCCGGGCACGTTTCGCCGGCGGCATTCGCGCACACGGTGATGACCACATCCGGAACCTGCGGGAGGTTTTCCCACGATTTGCTGTGCAGACCGTCCACGGCGATGCCTTCACGTTCCAGGAGCGTGAGAGAACGCGGGTGGACCTTCCCGGTCGGTTGACTGCCTGCACTCATGGCTTTCCAGCCCTTTGGGGCCAAGTGATTAAAGGTCGCCTCGGCCAAGATGGAACGGCAGGAGTTGCCGGTACATAGAAAAAGAATATTCATGTCGTCGCTTTCGTTGTGGTGGGGGATAGTGGCGGCAAGAGTTCCTCAGCACATTTCGAGGCAACTCGCATTTCAACGCATTGGTCAGGATGACCGGAGCAGCATTCCTCGGTAAGGTACGCGATCAAGTTCAGCATTAACGGGATGTCGGCTCGGTACCGCTGAAAGCGTCCCTCCTGTTCGACCGTCACCAAGCGAGCTGATGTGTGCTGAAAAAACAGGAGGTTTTAACTTGGTAAACTAAACACACTCATCAGGAGTTTACCATGAGCAAGAAACACAAGACTTACACCACAGAATTTAAAGCTGAAGCCATCAAATTAATTGAAGCCAATCAAGGCAATGTCTCGGAAACAGCCAGACAACTTAGCATTTCAATGCAAACTCTTTCAAATTGGAATACCAAAGCAAAGGCTGGAACTTTAGCAGGTACAAAACAGTATTCACCTGATCTAAACGCTCTACTCGAAGAAAATAAAAAACTCAAACAACAGCTCAAAATAGCTGAAATGGAACGTGAATTTTTAAAAAAGGCAGCAGCGTACTTTGCCAAAGAAAGTCAGTAAGGTACGCCTATATGAAACAAAAAAGATATTCTTTTCCAATTACCTTAATGGCTCGATTACTTCATGTTTCAGTTTCATGTTTTTATGATTGGCTCAAGAGAGGCGTGAGCAAAAGAACGATTCAACGAAATCAACAGACGATATTGGTGAAAATAGCCCATGAGGAGACAAGGCAGAGCTATGGTTATATTCGATTAACCAAATACTTACAAGCTCAGGGTATAAAAATGAGTATGTACGCTGTAGGTCAGATAAAAGCGCTGAACCACCTGTATTGTAAGCGACACAAGCGTTTTAAAAGGACTACGAATAGTGACCATAATCGAGCGATCTATGAAAACCTGCTGGAGCAACAATTCTCAATGACTAGACCAAATCAAGCATGGTCAAGTGATATTAGTGTGCCGCAGCAAGCGGCGTAAGAGATGAGGGTATGGCCCCTCGCTATCGGCTTGCAGGAGCAGGTAGCAAACCACCATAAGCGGCTTGGATCAAAAGTCCCGGTCGTGAGCGTTATGGAAAAGGCGTTGTAAAGGCGTCAGGTAAGAATTAGGAAGGCGAACAACAGTGAACTGCCGTTCAAGTGTCGAAAGTGTTCAAATGACATCAAAACCGGGGATGGATGTTGCCCCGCGATTAGTTTGGCCGTTACCTGCTTACGGGCCATTCGGTGTCCGGCGTAGAGGCAGCGCGATCCTAATACAGGCTCTTACGTTGTACTGCGGGAACCTTCGGTGGCGATGTCAAGTGAAAGGCACAAGCTCAAAAGGCAAGGCTGATAATAGCAATGCGTCACCAAGGGGCGGAGCAACTCGTAGTAGTGTTGAAATTACTGTAATGGTAATGGAGCGAAGGGGTTGCATTATCCAGGTCTACGGATTTGTCAACTGTGCAAACAGGAGGAGCAAAACTTTATGACCAAACCATTTAACATTCCTAAAGCGTTAATTTGGGAGGCATTCAAAAAAGTCAAAGAGAACGGTGGCACCTCAGGCGTTGACCATGAATCTATTGAGCAATTCGAAAAGCATTTAAAGAACAACCTATACAAACTATGGAATCGACTTTGTTCTGGCAGTTATTTTCCACCGCCAGTCAAGAGTGTTCCGATTCCAAAGAAGTCAGGTGGCGTGCGTATACTAGGCATTCCAACAGTTGCAGATCGAGTCGCGCAAACAGCAGTTAAGCTCTTATTAGAGCCGAAAATTGATCCATTATTTCATCCAAACTCTTATGGCTATCGTCCGGGGCGTTCTGCCCATGATGCAATTGCGATGGTGAGGAGACGAAGTTGGGATTATGACTGGGTTGTGGAATTTGATATCAAAGGTCTCTTTGATAACATCGACCATGATTTACTAATGCGTGCACTCAAGAAACACTGTGAAATTCCATGGATTCTTCTCTATGTAGAACGCTGGTTAAAAGCACCTATGCAAAATGTAGATGGTCAAGTTTTAGAAAGGAATCGCGGCACACCGCAAGGTGGAGTTATCAGCCCTCTATTGGCTAATTTATTTATGCATTATGCTTTTGATATGTGGATTACGAAGAATCTTGCGAGTGTAAGATTCTGCCGTTATGCGGATGATGGAGTAATTCATTGCCGAAGTTTATCTCAAGCCAAACTTGTTTTACAAAAGATTGGTGCACGATTTCGTGAATGTGGACTCGAATTGCATCCAGAGAAGACGAAGATTGTTTATTGCCAAGATGTTAATCGTCGCCAAGCATATCAAGATGTACAATTTACTTTTCTCGGATACACGTTTAGGCCCCGTAAGGCTGTAGACAAATATCAAAGGGTTTATGTGAATTTTTCTCCGGCGGTCAGTCGTGATGCACTTAAGGCAATGCGGCAGACTATCCGGAGATGGCATCTACATTTGATGTGTGAGCGTGAATTAACTGATCTATCAGCAATATTTAATCCAATTCTTCTAGGTTGGCAACAATACTATGGTCGTTTCCATGGTTCAGCGATGTCAGTGATCTGGAGACACATGAATGCTTATCTTATACGCTGGATGAGGCGTAAGTATAAAAATTTAGCCCGTCATAAAAGACGAGCTAGATATGCCTTAGGGCGGCTTGCGCGTGATTTTCCAAATGCTTTTGTGCATTGGAAAATGGGATGTTTACCACCGGTTGGATAATGGGAGCCGGATGAGCTGAGAGGTTCACGTCCGGTTCTGCGAGGGGCTAAGGGTGAGATTCCCTTGGTCTACTCACC
>NZ_JBSYVT010000058.1:0-14075 GCF_054112845.1 Acinetobacter sp. NigerLNRRAM0016 | reverse complement strand
TGATTATCTCAAGCAAGGTTTATCCGAAGCTGGCTATATTACGGACTGGGTTACAGATGGGTTAACGGGTAAACATCAAGCTCTTTCTGAAGAGTATGACTTAATTATTTTAGACGTGATGTTACCTGGACTAAATGGTTGGAATATTATCAATGATATTCGTAGCAGCGGTAAAACAATGCCCATTCTTTTTCTTACCGCCCGAGATCAAATCGAAGATCGAGTAAAAGGATTAGAGCTAGGCGCTGATGATTATTTAGTTAAGCCTTTTGCTTTTGCAGAGCTTCTAGCTCGAATAAAAACGCTCCTTAGACGAGGGCAACAAAGAGAAGATAATAATATTATTAAGATTGCTGATTTAGAACTTGATTTGAGAAAACGTCGGGTAACACGAGCAGGTCAACGCATTGATTTAACGGCTAAAGAATTTGCTCTTATGGAGCTTTTTATGCGTAGAAGAGGTGAAATTCTACCAAGAGCACTTATTGCATCTCAAATTTGGGATATGAACTTTGATAGTGATACAAATGTAGTTGAAGTCGCTATTAAACGATTAAGAAATAAAGTAGATAGTAATTTTACCCCTAAGTTAATTCAGAATATTCGAGGAATGGGGTATGTATTAGAGGTAGAAGATGAATAATAAATTATTCAAATCTATCAGTTTTCGTATTGGTATTATTTTCTCATTATCGACTATATGCATTCTCATTATGATGGGGTTTTTCATCCATAAATTAGTGATGCATCATTTTGAAACGCAAGATCGTACCCAATTAGAAGGTAAGATCCAGCTTATTCAGAATCTTCTCCAACAGCATCCTAAAAATTCTCCAGAACTTGATCTTTATTTAAGAGATGCGTTAGTTGGACACCATGATCTTATGGTCCAAATAGAACGACCGACAGGTAAAGTTTTATTTAGTTCAGCATCCTCAATCATTAATACTCAAAATTTAATCAAGTCAGCAAATAATTCATGGATTAAATGGCAAGTTCAAAATAAGACCTATCGTGGCATGATCTACACTACAGGTATAAATAGAAATTCTGAAATACAATCTGTACGAATTATTGTTGGGATCGATACATCAGAACATCTACATTTTCTAAAAGATTTTAAGCGTCAACTTTTGTATATTGGTTTGGCTGGTACAATTTGTTTAATGTTTTTAGGTTGGTTTGCAACCTGGAGAGGTTTAAGACCAGTGCAAAAAATGGCTAAGGTCGCAGAAGGAATTTCTGCTCAACATCTTTCAGAACGTTTAGAAGTTGAGCATACACCAACCGAACTAAAATCATTGGCAATCGCCTTCAATGCTATGCTGGACAGACTAGAGTCAGCTTTAGAAAAACTTTCCGATTTTTCATCTGATTTAGCACATGAAATTAGAACACCGATTAATAATTTAATGACCCAAACTCAAGTATGTCTCGCCCGTAACCGAGATATTGCTACTTATCAAGAAATACTATTTTCTAATTTAGAAGAATTTGAACGTTTGGCTCGAATGGTGTCCGATATGCTTTTCTTGGCAAAAGCAGAACATGGCTTAAATTTACAGAACTTACAGAATATTGACCTCATTAAAGAAGTTACCGCTTTATTTGATTTCTATGACGCTCTAGCTGCCGAAAAAAATATGACACTTCAACAAACAGGATCTGGCAATGTAAAAGGTGATCCTGCTATGTTACGTCGCGCACTCAGCAACCTATTGTCTAATGCAGTTAAATATGGAAACAAGAATTCTACAATACAGATAAAACTTCAACAGAATTTAGATAACACAATATTTTCAATTGAAAATGAAGGCCCTGAACTCTCTCCTGAACAACTATCCAGATTATTTGATCGTTTTTATCGAACAGATGCGTCTAGACAAAGAACAGAAGAAGGAACCGGCTTAGGGCTTGCCATAACAAAATCTATTCTTGATATGCTTGGGGCGACCATCCAGGCTGAATCCCTCAATGGTCGAATCATTTTTACCATTGTTTTTCAAAGTGAATCCATGCAAGGGGAATCATTTTAACTCATTTTTTGAACATCTTCTATTTACCCGAGTTGACCTTACATAAAGCTCAAACTGAGAGCCAGAGCTACGCCAGCACCTATCATGGCAATTGTGTAGCCAAATATGATAGCTCGGCCAAACTGTGCCCCCCCTGTCATCCATGCAATTGTCGCTTTGCTTAACATGTTGCTCAGTGTGGCCAGCCCTAGCGCGACAGCAGCCACATTTGTTGTTAAGCCTTCAGTACTATGCAGGCGGGCAAGTGAGACTAAAATAGCATCTACGTCTGCTAGCCCAGAAATAGTCGATAATACGAAGATGCCGCTGGTGCCCAACCATTGTTTTGCTGCCGGGACCAAGACTGCCATGACAGCCAGGAAAGCAGCGAAGCTGAATGCTGTCCCAAGATCAAAAGGAGCCATTGCTTCTATTGTTCGATCGTTGTTTTCAGCGCTGGTAATTTGGCGTTGTCTCCACAATGCCATACCCAGCAGAAGGATTCCCGCAATCATCATTGCACCACCAAAAGTGCTTAGCAATGCTGGCTCAATGACGCCTATCAGCACAACCATACGAAAAAACATGATGCCACAGGCAGCCAATGTTCCAGAAATAGCAGCACTGACCATGACGGGGTGCTGGCGTGTATAGCGTGCCAGTGCGACAGTTGCAGCTGTAGAAGATGCCAAACCACCCAATAGACCTGTCCAGAATATGCCTCTTTCTGAACCGGTAAGCCGCATGGCAAAATGACCTGCCAGAGAGAGTCCGGCAATCAGGATCACTGCCCACCATAACTGGTAAGGATTTAATGCAGCAAAAGGTCCCAGACCCGTATTGGGTAAGTAGGGTAATATAACGACAGAAAGTACCAGCAACTGCAGGGATGCGGTTAATTCACGATGCTCTATCAAGCGTAACCAACTATGTAATTTTGGCTTGAGATCCAAAAACACAGCGACGATTACAGCCGCAGTTAATGCTAAAGTAACATTACCATGGGATGCATATGCGCCTAGAACTAATGTCAACAGCATCGCAATAATTGTGGTAGCACTTAAATTACCGGAAATTTTTGCGGTACGAGCATAGGACACTGTTAGTAATAAGGAAAGCCCTAATACGGCCGCAACTAGCGGCCAAGCTCCGAAGTTTGGTTGTAAATGACCGAGCACTCCTCCGAGCAATCCTGTCAATGTGAAGGTACGTAGACCTGCTACTCGGCTGCCTTCTGGCAGTTCTCGATCCTGCCATCCTCGTTCTAAACCAATGAGCAGGCCGATGGCGAGTGCTGCAACCAGCCCTGATACATCTGGTGGAAGAAAAGAACTCTCTATCATAACTTTTTATTTCGCAGGCGAAGGGCATTCGTGATGACTGAAGCTGAACTCAAACTCATAGCCAAGGCGGCAATCATCGGTGACAACAACCAACCGGTAAATGGATATAGTACGCCAGCCGCGATAGGGATACCCAAAGCATTGTAAAGGAAAGCAAACATGAGGTTCTGTTTCATGTTGCCGACAGTAGCTTCCGAAAGTGAACGGGCAACAGCAATCCCTCGTAAATCTCCCTTGACCAGCGTAACTTGGGCACTATTCATTGCAACATCAGTCCCGGTTCCCATAGCGATACCGACATCAGCTTTAGCCAAGGCTGGTGCATCATTGATGCCATCACCAGCCATAGCCACGATGCGACCTTCCTTCTGCAATTTGCTGACCAGTTCTAGTTTATCTGCGGGTTTGACTTCGCCATGTACCTCATCAATGCCTAGACGTGCTGCGACTGAACGGGCAGTGGTGAGACCATCTCCTGTTGCCATCACGATACGTAGACCCGCTTCCTTCAGGGTGGCAAGTGCTTCTGGGGTATTTTTTTTGATGGGATCGGATACTGCAAGCAGACCGGCCAATTCACCATTGATGGCTAGATGCATCACACTTGCACCTTCCGAACGCAGCTCTTCGGCTTGCGGAATCAGAGATTGTACCGAGATACCCAATTGCTCCATCAGTGCTGTGTTGCCCAAAGCTAACTGACGATCGCCCACTTGACCTCGAACACCAATCCCTGAGCCCGATTCAAAATTATCTGGTGTTTCAAGAGACAGGCCACGTTCGTGTGCTGCGTTTACAATCGCTTCGGCTAGCGGGTGTTCACTGCCTTGATCAAGACTGGCGGCTAAACGTAATACTTCAGATTCGTCAAAATCTGATGCGGCAACTACACGATCGAATACAGGGCGTCCTTCAGTTAACGTACCTGTTTTATCGATGATTAGTGTGTCAATCTTGCGTAGATTCTCAATGGCTGCTGCATCACGGAACAGCACACCATGAGTAGCACCTTGACCCGTCGCAACCATGATAGACATTGGAGTTGCCAAGCCTAGTGCACAAGGACAGGCAATAATGAGTACTGCCACAGCATTGATTAATGCATAAACCCAGCTTGATTCTTCTGGGCCGAATAGTCCCCATCCAAAGAAGGTAAGCAAGGCAATGGTCACTACAGCCATGACGAACCAACCTGCTACCTGATCAGCCATACGTTGCATTGGTGCTCTCGATCGTTGAGCTTGCGCCACCATCTGTACGATCTGGGATAACATGGTACTTGAACCAATTTTCTCTGAACGCATGATCAATGAACCATTGGTATTCAGGGTAGCTCCAATGACTTTATCGCCGATACGTTTAGTGATAGGTAAAGGTTCACCTGTCAGCATCGATTCATCCACTGAACTACTTCCTTCAGTGATTACACCATCCACAGGCACTTTTTCACCTGGGCGAATTCTGAGTAAATCTCCTACATGGACATGCGTTAGAGGAACATCTTCTTCAGTTCCATCAGGCAGGATTCGGCGAGCTGTTTTAGGAGCGAGCCCAAGGAGTGACTTAATTGCAGCAGAAGTTTGCGAACGTGCTTTTAACTCCAATATTTGTCCCAGTAGGGTCAATGAAATGATGACCGCTGAAGCTTCAAAGTAAACAGCGACACGACCCATGGAAATAAATGAGTCTGGGAAGATTTGCGGTGCAATGGTTGCGACCACACTATAAATAAATGCAGCTCCAGTGCCCAAACCAATCAGCGTCCACATGTTCGGGCTGCGATTCACAACCGATTGCCAACCCCGGGAAAAAAATGGCCAACCTGCCCAAAGTACAATTGGGAGTGACAACACCAGTTCAATCCAGCTCTGAACAGCCATATTGAACAGGTTCATTTGATGACCAAACATCGCCAAAAAAGTCACGATGATGGTCAATGGCAGTGTCCACCAGAAGCGTCGGCGGAAATCACGTAACTCCGGATTCTCATCTTCCTCTAATTCAGGAATGAGTGGCTCCAGTGTCATTCCGCATTTAGGACAGTTTCCAGGATGATCTTGCCTGATTTCTGGATGCATTGGGCATGTATAGATGGTCGTACCTGTTGTGCTTGCCGCATTAACGTGTTGAACAGTCTGATGATGCTGTGTATGTGCATCGGCAGTCGTCGTTGCGGGTTTAGCGATATATTGCACCGGGCTGCTATGAAACTTTGATTGACATTTATCACTGCAAAAAAAGTAAGTTTTCCCCTTAAATTCCTCATGGTATTTCGATTCTTCAGTGACGGTCATACCACAGACTGGGTCTTTCAGTACGTCTGTTGTAGCCTGTGCCATATGGTCCTGGTTATGATTTTTTTGATCTGACATAAATAATTCTCTTATGGAAAAGTGGTTTTATGGCCGAATTTTGGAATTAATCTCGGAGTCTGTTGAGCATAGCTGTCATAGACAGCGCCAAACTGTTTACTCATTTCAGCCTCTTCCTTAATTGCCAAGCGGCTGTACATTAAGAGTAGGATTGGAAACATAATCAGTGTCAGTAAAGTTGGCCATTGCAATAAAAAACCCAGCAAGATCATCACAAAAGCCACGTATTGTGGGTGACGTATACGTGCATAAGGGCCTGTGATCGCTAAAGAATGCTGACGTTGCGCGTTGTACAGCACGTGCCATGACGTTGATAACAGGTAAAATCCATAGCCCAAGAAAACGTAACTGGCGATATGCAAAATGCCAAAATGTGGATCACCTTTTTCACCTAATAGCGTTGACCACAAGTGACCTGCATTATGAGAAAGTAAGTCAAGTTGAGGGAAGCGAGTTTGAAGCCAACCAGATAACAGGTAAATGGTTAAAGGAAAACCATACATTTCGACAAATAGAGCAATGATAAAAGCCGAAAAGGCCCCAAATGTACGCCAATCGCGCGCAGTGGAAGGTCTAAAAAAACTGAAAGCGAACATGATAAAAACTGCTGAGTTAATGATAACCAGCGTCCATAAACCATAAGCCGATTCCGCATGATTCATGATGGATCTCCTGATAAGAGCTATTTTTTGTTATCAGATATATCGGATTTTTTTTGCTGCGAGTGGTTATGCCCATGACCACCATGCATAAAAATATGCATCAGTGGACACGCTAAAAGGAATAAATAAGGCAAAGCACCGATAACGTGGGCTAAATGTTCCGTTAATAGAAAATAAGCTGCGATACCACCCAGCACGATTAGACCAATGGCATAACGTGTAGACCAGAAGTTAGGTACTGAATTATTTTCTTGGTGTTGGTGATTCATGGTGCTTTCCCCTAATTCATGGGTAACTATTTAGTTGCTGACGGAGGCATACAGTCCATCATCATCTGCATCATGGATTGCATCATGTCCATACGTTTTTCCATCATCTGCTGACGGTCAGCCATAAGTTTCTGACGTTCTTGTGGGGTTTTTGCAGCCATCATCTTCTCATGCATGGCTTGCATCGCCTTCATGTGTTGATCCATTGCAGCCATTTTATCTGTAGCAGTGGTGCTGGTAACTGTTTGCTTAATTGTTACTGCAGATGGTGCTGTTTTTTCAGGGTGGTGATCTTTGTGTTCATCGGATTGCTGTGCAAATGTATTCAATGACGCGGCTGCGATACATAAGCCCAAAAAAATGTTTTTGAATTTCATCATAATTTTTTTCCTTTAAATAATTTGGAAGTAAAAGCTATGTTTTAGTACTGAACAGAGTCTAGGAATTTGACTACTAAACTGATGAAATTTTTGGTTATTCTCTGTCTCTCTTAAAAATTTTAGCACTATTAATTAATTATTTTTAAAAATGACAAAAATGTAATTTTGAGATCTTCTCGAAATATATAGTCTATGCTGAGATGACAAAAATTTTATTTAATATTAATCTTTTAAAACTATTAAAGTTGTTATGATTTTATGTGCTTAAAAAAATAAAAATGAAATGATTAGATGACTCCAAGGCTAGTTAGAGACACATTCTTAATGTAATTTACACTGTTATTCCTTTAAAGAAAAAATACAGTTGATCAAAATAGTTTTTTATAGAAAAAAGGGTGGATAATTTAATTATTAAACTTATTGGTATATTTATTAGATAGAAGGTAAAGAAGATTATTTTTAATATTAGGGTTTATAATCCAAATTTCAGAGTAAGGAATCTACTACTTATATAATAGAGATTCCATCTCCAAAACAGTACTACTGTATGAATGAGTTGTATTCAATGCAGGGAAGAATGTAGATCCTTAATACTAACGGAAAATTATTTTACTGAATTTTCATGTAAAGACTCATTTAATTGATCAATCACTGTCGTCCATTCACCATCAGAGTGTAGTTTTTCTTCTAAAAAATGACGTTGAGCATCAGTCCAAAAAATTGCTTGTGTTAAAAAAACATCTCCAGCTAGCTGATGGCTCTCTATGAATTTTGCAATTGCTTCTTCAGTAGAAGCTAAACCAAGCTGTTCAAATAATTTGGTCATTCTTGGACGTGTTTGAGTCATGTGCTTAGCCCACAAATTTATA
The DNA here is from genome assembly GCF_054112845.1 of Acinetobacter sp. NigerLNRRAM0016. Lineage (NCBI taxonomy): Bacteria > Pseudomonadati > Pseudomonadota > Gammaproteobacteria > Moraxellales > Moraxellaceae > Acinetobacter > Acinetobacter sp. NigerLNRRAM0016. Next base: position 6,165 of record NZ_JBSYVT010000058.1, on the reverse strand, counting down.
TTAGATCAAATTAAACATAACATGTTTATATTTAAACTAAAATATAAAAAATTAAATAGCTACTATTTTCTTAGACAAAATGATTACTACATTTCATAAATCAACCACCTACATAATTTGTTTGTTAAATGATCATTATTTTTCAATAAGATTATTTTAGGGTCTGTTGACATTTACTGTTCATAATTAACCCTATAAAGGTAGCCATAAAAATATACAGGCTAAAGCAACAGAACTTTGATAATTTCTTTTGAGCTTGTCATATCGAGTAGCTATTCCTCTAAATTGCTTTAATCTACAAAACATATTTTCAACTAAATGCCTGATTTTATATAAACACCAGTCCATATGGTCATTGTTCGATTGGCTATTCGTTTTCTTTGGTATATTCGCTTTAGTCCCTGTTTTCCTGATCTGTTCACGCAGTGGTTCTGAATCATAGCCTTTATCTGCACATACCACTTTTGTCTCTTTTAAATCTAATGTTGATATTAAATCAGGTGCAACTTTAACATCATGTGTGGTTCCATCGGTAATCATGAAATCAATAGGATTGCCATGTGCATCAACAATCAAATGTATTTTTGAGGAGTTTCCTCCTACACTTTTAGAAATAGATTGATTCGCTATACCGGCAGAATGTTGATGAGCACGTACATGAGAGCCATCAATAAAAATCCACTCCATATCGGGGCATGAGGCTAGTAATTTGAATAATCTAAGTAACTTACCGCTGCTTGACCAACGATTAAAACGTTTGAAAATAGAGTTTGAATGACCAAAACAAGAAGGAATATCTCGCCACGGACAGCCTGTTCTAATTCTATAGAGAATAGCTTCAATAAAATGGATAAATTACGCAGAATAACTTTCAACTTTTGCCAGTGTTGATCTGTCAGCATGGTACGAGGCATAGCGAATAGTAAAATTGGGTTTGGCGATTTGATTTTACTACTTCGCTATTTTTTTAAGCTAAAAGTGTCAACACACCCTAATAGTTAAAGATTTTAAATTTTAAAAATGACAAAAATGTAATTTTGAAGTCATCGCTCTGTTTCTGTCTCTCACTAATAATTGAAATATAAGAGGAGATGATGTGGTCTCATTAAATATAGATTTTATAAAGTCATCTCTAATGAACTAACGAATCAAGAGGAAACGTAAATGAAATTATTTCAAAATAAAATGACTGCTCTACGTAATGTTGTAGTAGCTGCAACGATGATTGTGGCTACTACAACTACGTTCGCTCATGTGAGTTTAGTGAGTGCGATTCCTGCGGAAAATGCATCTGTCCTTAGTCAACCAAAGAACTTGACCCTTAACTTTGGTGCAGAGGTTATGTTGATGAATATTAAGTTACTGGATGCTCAGCGAAGAGATGTTCCTTTAAAATATAAAGTTACTCATGACTTAAAGAAATCCTTTGATGTCGCTCTTCCGAAACTGAAAAAAGGTAAATATACCGTTGTCTGGACAACAATGGGGAAAGATGGCCACAACATGAATGGTGAATATAGTTTCACTATCAAATCAACTAAATAAGAATTGATTACCTTTCAACATGTCAGTGAGGTGCTGACATGTTGTTCTAGAATGGAGAAAAATAATGATTTCTGAATATTGGATGTGGGCCACTTGGTTAACTAAGGTTATTTTATATTTAAGTGTAGCTTTTGTCGTTGGTGGAGCCTTTTGCTATTTTTTACTTAGACAATATCTTGAACTAAAAGAATCGATTCTTAAATATATTACAATTGGCGCTGGATTAGGCCTAATTTCCAGTACCTTGGGATTTTTTATTCTGATTGGTAGTTTTGCCAATACTGGTATTACAGGTATGGTGGACCCCACGTATATTAATATATTGGTTAATACTCCGACGGGGTATATATACGTTCTTCGTTCTATTAGTTTTGCTCTTTTACTTCTTCTCATGGTGGTTAAACTTAACAGGAACAAAGGTCAGTTTTCTATAATTGAAAGTTCAATATTTTGTATTTTACTTATCCCGATTATTTTTAGTTTTTCCCAGCTCGGACATGTCGCTAATTTAACCTTACTTGCTCAAATTTTATTATCAATCCATATTCTAGTTATGTCGTTATGGATGGGGTCTTTATATCCGTTATGGAAAACCAGCCGGGAAATAAGTGGTTTACCTTTAAAAGATCGCATGCATGTATTTGGACGTATTGCTGCTTTCATTGTTGGGATATTAATCGCCTGTGGCGCTAGTGTAGCTCTTCTTTTAATTAAAGATTTTAATACCTTAATCAATACTGCATATGGCTATGGTTTCATGGTTAAAATGTTTTTTGTTATAAGTATTCTACTTTTAGCTGCCTTCAACAAATGGTATTTCACCCCGCGTCTTCAACATCCTAAATTCGCTAAACACCTTAGTCATGCCATTTTATTTGAGATGTTATTAGGTCTATCAATTCTATTAACAACAGGCTATATAACCACTGTCGTGGGTATTGAATAAGAGAATTTCAAAATAAGGGAATTGAGGAAATTTAACATTACTGCATTTATCTTTTGTAGCTGAGCAATAAAGTTTCTACTGGACTGTCAACTTACGACAATCAGAACAGTAAAATCGCATCATGAGGCATTATACATAAAGGTAGTCACTGGTTTTTTAGCTTATCTTCAACCCATAACGGTCTCATCTATTCAGTTCACTACCATTGATTGAAATAACTAATCTTATAAATTTCAGAGTGATCGTAGATGACAAAAATGTCATTTTAAAGTCACATTAATGTTGGTTAAGTACTTTTACTGTAGTCATTAGAACACTCTTCTTTGGAATACTCTGAAGAAAACTGTAAGGTTGTAAACAGACCAAGTTACAGCGAGTAACTGATTCAGAAAAAGGCTGGTTGTATGGTGAAAGTTTAGAGTTACTGTTCTAATGTTTTAAACAAATGTTTTGTTAAAAAGGAGCAACATATGAAATTTCACATCGCTAATATGACTTGTGGTGGTTGTGCACGCGGCATTACTACCGCAATTAAAGAGCTCGACTCGAATGCCTCACTCGATATTGATTTACAAAACCGTATTGTTGAAATCAACACAACGGTGAGTCAGGATCAAGTCATTGCCACTCTCAGTGAGCGTGGATTTACAGCTGATCCTGCTTAATCTCTGTTAGAGTAACAGTGGGAATTCCTTACCACTTTTACTCTCTCTTATTTTCCTCATCGTACAGATAAAACCTGTACTTGCTTGAAATAAAAGTAATCCCTGAATTCCCCCTAATCTTGGTTCGAGCTGATCTTCGCATATAGAACTCAGCATATCTAAATGATAGAGATCGTATATGAGTACCGAAATGACTGATACGCCACACTACAGTGAAACATTAGAGATTGAGGGGATGACATGTGCTTCTTGTGTAGGCCGTGTGGAAAAAGCTTTAAAATCTGTTGAAGGTGTTGAATCGGCTCATGTAAATCTGGCTACCGAAAAAGCAGTCATTTATGCGCATCAACCACTTGATCGCGCTACTTTAATTAAAGCCGTAGAAAAAGCAGGCTACGAAGTGGAAGCGCTGCAACCAATAGAGCTTACGATTGAGGGTATGTCATGTGCTTCTTGTGTAGGTCGAGTAGAAAAAGCCTTAAAATCTGTTGAGGGTGTGGAATCAGCACATGTAAATCTGGCTACTGAAAAAGCGACTATTCAGGCAAGCTCATCTGTCACTCGTGACTCGTTAATTCAGGCTGTCACCAAAGCAGGGTTTGAAGCAAAGTCAGTTCATCAAACTACGGAAAGCTTTCAAGATAAAAAAAATATTGAATTAGAAAAACTTAAAAAAGATTTAATTTTGTCAGTCTTATTGACTCTACCCGTTTTTATTTTAGAAATGGGATCACACCTGATTCCCGCCTTTCATACGTTTATGATGGATAACATTGGCCAACAAAATAGCTGGTTAATGCAATTTTTCTTGACCACAGTAGCATTAATTTTTCCAGGCCGACGCTTCTTCAAAAAGGGCATCCCAAGTTTATTCCGCTTAGCACCAGACATGAATTCCTTGGTGGCTGTAGGAACATTGGCTGCTTATCTTTATTCAGTGGTTGCTACTTTCTTTCCAAGTGTCCTGCCACAAGGCACGGTCAATGTTTATTATGAAGCTGCAGCGGTTATTATCACTTTAATTCTATTAGGTAGATTTTTTGAAGCCAAGGCAAAAGGCCGAACGTCTTTAGCAATTCAACATCTAGTTGGAATGCAGCCTAAAGTTGCCAGAATACAGCTCAATAATCAGGTGATAGAAGTTCCGATTGCCGAAGTTCAAACAGGAACGATTGTAGAGATTAGACCAGGTGAGCGTATCCCTGTCGATGGTGAAGTTATTCACGGCCAAAGTTTTATTGATGAATCCATGATTACTGGCGAGCCTATGCCCGTTGAAAAAACGATAGGCTCTACTGTGGTAGGAGGAACAATTAACCAAAGTGGCAGCTTAAATATCAAAGCCACCTCTGTTGGTAGTTCATCAGTGCTTTCTCAAATCATCCGAATGGTTGAACAGGCACAGGGTTCCAAGCTGCCTATTCAGGCATTGGTTGATAAAATTACCATGTGGTTTGTACCTGTAGTAATGGGTCTCTCTCTTTTAACTTTTATTACTTGGTTTATCTTCGGCCCTGAGCCCGCCCTAACGTTTAGCTTAGTTAATGCAGTTGCGGTACTCATTATTGCATGTCCTTGTGCAATGGGACTTGCAACGCCTACATCAATCATGGTGGGAACTGGGCGTGGTGCTGAAATGGGTGTTTTATTCCGTAAAGGGGAAGCTTTGCAGCTGCTCAAAGAAACTAAAGTGGTTGCTGTTGATAAAACAGGGACCCTGACTGAAGGGAAACCAATTTTAACCGATCTGCATGTCTTAGAAGGGTTTGAATACAATGCCGTACTTTCACTTATGGCAGCCGTTGAATCAAAGTCTGAGCATCCTATTGCTCGAGCAATTGTACAAGCCGCTATAGATAAGGAATTAATCCTGTCTCCTGTTGCTGATTTCAAGTCAGTCACGGGCTATGGAATAGAAGCAACGGTGTCTGAACATTTGGTTCATATTGGTGCAGATCGATATATGGAAAAACTAGGTTTGAATCCTAATGTTTTTTCTCAATTTTCGGATCGTTTGGGAGAAGAAGGAAAAACCCCTCTCTATGTTGCGATTGACCAGAAACTTGCTGCCATTATTGCTGTAGCAGATCCAATTAAAGAATCAACATTTGCTGCAATTGAAGCGTTACATCAGTTAGGTTTAAAGGTTGCCATGATTACAGGTGATAACCGTCATACAGCTCAAGCGATTGCAAAAAAACTAGGTATTGATGAGGTTATTGCAGAAGTCTTACCTGAAGGTAAAATAGAGGCCGTTAAAAAATTAAAAAATCAATATGGTAAACTCGCATATGTTGGAGATGGCATTAATGATGCCCCTGCACTTGCAGAAGCAGATATTGGTTTAGCAATAGGTACAGGTACAGACGTAGCTATTGAAGCTGCTGATGTGGTTTTGATGTCTGGCAACCTGAAAGGAGTGCCAAATGCTATCGCTTTAAGCAAAGCGACTATAACCAATATTCGTGAAAATTTATTTTGGGCATTTGTTTACAATGCAGCTCTGATTCCTATTGCAGCAGGTGTACTTTATCCGCAATTTGGACTGCTACTTTCTCCTGTATTTGCTGCTGGTGCAATGGCTCTCTCGTCAATATTTGTACTAGGAAATGCTTTACGATTAAAACGTTTTAAAGCCCCCCTTGCAATTATTTAACCATTTTTTATATACATTTAAAGTTTTGTTGGCTTTACTTTATATATTTGGAAATAGTCTAAGCCATGTTGGCTTTTATTAAATATCATACAGTTGATATTCTAATTATTTGAGAGGGATTAAGATGAAAAGAATTTTATTAATATGCTTTATAGGCATGTCATTTACCTATGCGAATGCTCATTCTGGGGGAACGAACTCACAGGGTTGTCATACTAACAGTAAAACTGGTGATTACCACTGTCATTAATAGGTGCGCACACAGTTTTTTTATTTAAAAGACTGTGCTTTAAAGTTATAAGTAGCGTTTAACTAAAGCTAAAAATTCATTCAGTTCTTTTTCCTTTATTTCC
>NZ_JBSYVT010000057.1:0-14530 GCF_054112845.1 Acinetobacter sp. NigerLNRRAM0016 | reverse complement strand
AAGATTATATAAAGATATTTTATAATCAAATCAGGTGCCATTAGCATCTCGAAAGAATGAGTCCAAAAGCATTTGAAACAGGGCAGAATGAGGCTGTCTCATACTGGGATAACTAGAGCTGTCCCCTATGAACTCAAAATAATAGCCCTCTAGGTAAAGAGGTCCATTTTAATTTTGAGGCTGTATTAATTTAATATTCAACTTCTTTCAGTTCTTTAGCTAATAAAAATTTCCAAGCTCCGTTTTCATCAGGCTTGAAACTATACCTCCAATGTGCGAATAAGGCTGAAAACTCAAGTGGGAGATTGATTGCATAGAATATCTGTAACAACTTCTACCTGTTTCAATTGTTTAATTTCCCAAGTAAGAACCTCTATATCTTCAAATATACAGCATGTTATAGGTTGTTATTTAGTTCTTAAAATTATATAAAAATAACAATATATTGTATATTAATTGTAAATATACACAAGATATGGGGTATATCAATCTTGTTTAATATTTCAAAAAATTATAAGAATATTCAATTGATTGTTTTTTACACTTATGGGGACTATGGAAACGGCTTTTGATTTCAATGAAAAATTTGGCACACCTAAAAAATTGTTGTGTAAAAATTTTAATAAAATCCAAATCAGTGTACATCCTTATTTTTCTGGAATTTATCTTTGCTATCAAGAGGCTTTTAAATCCTTAAAAACTGATTTGTCTACATTAAATCCAAGTCTCGAACTTCACGTATGGAAAGATCCTAATTTCTCTGGTTTTACCATTACAAATAATTTTCAGTGGTTTCTATATTGGTCTCAGCATATACCAAAAAATATTAACGTACTTGTTCATTCTTTTCCTCAAGATGAGGACAAAATTGAGCTATTAAAAAAAGTGGCAAGTTCAGAATTCATAAAATTTCTGTCCTTTTATCATGAACTGGACCGACTTAACCCTAAAAAAATGCAATCGCTGATTAATGCCCATATTTCATCTGAAGTTATCCTGGCTTTAAACAAAGAAAATTCTTTCAAACCTCACCGTACTATGAGCTTGGATCTGCTTGCAGAACTGCTGTCATGCACACAAAATCAACTGAATTACCGCAATAAAGTTATAAACCGGAAAAGACAGAATGTGCTTGATCAACTGCAGCAAACCAGTGGAATTGTGCAGCAGCTTCTAAACAATCCCGACTTCGTTCTCACGCCAGATCAGCTATGGAAAGCATAATGTCAGAATCTAACCCAAGCCATCAAAATGCTGCTGATATTACGCGGGTATCATTAAAACAGACACTGGAAAAACTCTTTGGTGACGAGCAGCTCCAACGTACCAAACATATTCAATATGTTGCTGATTTACTGATTTCATATCCAACTGATCAATGTCTGGAAGGGCTGAATCTCGATCTATTAGATTTTGATCTAGAAACCAGTTCTGTTGTTGCTAGACCCGCTGCCTTGGTCTCCTCTCGAAAACATACTGTTCGCGCAACACCAGTCACTTGGTATGTGAACTCAATTGCACAATTAGCAAAGTCAGAAGAAAATGCGTTAATCTGGAATATCCTGGTCTTAAAAGCAGCAGTTTACCTAATTGCGCTTCCAGACATTCAACCTGAACTTTTTAAAGATGATCACACAGAACATTTCAACACTGTAAAACGTTTATTCCAGCGCTTCCGTACCGCCAATCGGGTTCTGAGTTCCGAAAAAGAATATCAAAATACTCCTGAATATATGCTTCTTTGGAAAAAGTATCTTAAAGATCCATCCCTTTCCTTAGTTGAATTTATTCGGTATTTGAATGAGGTTATTGATGAAGAACGTGATAAAGAGTCATCTAATGATTTTATGCAAAACCTGCTCAAAGTGATCCGCATCACCTTTAATTATGTTTTGGAAAATAAAGCAAAAATTGCCAAAGAGAGCATCGAGACTCAACTGCAACATGAATTTTTAGACGAAGATCAGCTGATTGTAGAAAGTTCAGAAATTAAAAAAGGGCAAAAATCTAAAGCTCTCAATATAGAAAAACAACTAGATGACCAAGATACACGTCAAATACTTGTAGACCCAACCATCGTTACCCCTCTGGCTGAATATTCAGAATCCAGCCAGAGCTATGTGCTGCCTCTGGTTGCCAAACATATTCAACGAAAAGAACATTTGCTGCCATACAGCAGCCTCTTTCCTAATATCACAAGTATAAGTGCTCTACTTACTGAACTATATAAAAATTACATTGTTGAAATTGAAGAAGACTCTAAAGACAAGGATAAAGAAACCAAAAAAAAGAAGGCATCCTTGATCCTGATGCTGTCATTTCTGACCGGAAATAAAATCCAGGAGTGGCTACATCTACAAAGTAAACGTGCTAAAAAATTGAATTCTCGCCAACAGATCAAGCAAAGCAATGGGCAATATTTTCTGAGAAGTAAATTTTCAATTTTTGAAAATAAGGATTTTGCTTATCCAGATGGCTTGCTCAACCAAACAGTTCATCTGGACATCCCGATCCCGAATTCATTTATTGCTTCGCTACGAGATGGTAACACCGTTACGGAAGAGGACATTCAGCAACATTTGAAACAGCTGAGAGCCAAACTTTATATTCCAAAATTATCATTAATAAGAATTAGCTCTCTTTTACATCAGACTATTTTGCAACGCACTGGAAATAAACAGCTTGCTGACCTTCTCACCGGTATTGATGCAAATAAGTCTTCTTCTACTTCTTATTGTCATCAAAATATCCTGACTTTACAGACTGAATATGTCTCAATTTTAAAAGAGCTGTGTGAGTCGTTATCCGATGACTACCAGAATATCGAATATGCTGCAGAAAAAAACTTTGGTAGCCGCAAAGCACCTACTTCAAATGTGATTCAAAATATCTTTGCCACACTCAAATTCAGAATAATTTCACAAAAAGAAGACGACTGGATAGCAATTTTCAATCATTACAATCTGTGGATGTGGCATTTCTTGTTGCTCTTTACTGCTGCACGACCCGTCGCTGAATTTCCAGGTTTTTTAAAAAGCTTTAACCTGAAAAGAAAAATATGCATGGTTTCTGATAAAGAGGTGGGTGGGCGTCAAGGCTATGGACGTTTAATTCCACTGGGTCATTTTGTCGCACAAGAACTCCAGAAATTCATAGAATTTTTACATTATTTTAAAACTCAAATTGCTCCTAGTCAGCCAGAAATTCCACAATATATTCAACATATTTTAGAGAGCAAGCTTCCACTTTTGAATATCTTTCAGGATGGTCAATGGCACCCATTAAGGCCATCAATTGTAAAAAACTTTCATCCTGAGTTAGGTTTGGAGCATGAAAACTGGCACCGGCATACTGCCCGTGCGTTTCTCAGCAATAAAATTAACGAAATTGAAATTTTAGCTTTATTCGGTCATGAACCGATGCAGCAAGAAGCTGCTCATCCTTATTCCAGCTTATCTATTTCACAATATTCAAGCATTGCTCATATTCTTGAACAAATGAAAGATCATTTTAATATTACCGGTATTGAACTAGATGTCCTCACTCAATAAACGTACTAAGCAAACTCGAACACTATATGCCGAAGCACGTAGAAAACAAGACCGACTCGATCAGGAAAAACAGCTTCGAGCAGATGTAGAACAGGAGCTAATTCAATACTTCCAAGAACAAGATTTGGAACAAAAAGGGCATCTTGAATCCTTCTATCCAGCAATTTATGAGTTTATTAAACGCAAAGCTCCAAGCTTGGCCTGGAAAAAATATGCGCATGAATTTTTTCGGTCATATATCAAGCAAATCAATTTAAATCGTCGTGAGACTTTGCCCCTACCAAATCTGACATTTGAGATGCAGCGTGATCAGCCGGTTTTTACAATGGACTGGATCGAGAAGGGACATCAGGTTGATGAAGTTCTTGATAAGCTTTGGGACTACTGGATTCTAGCGAAAGATAGCAAGACATTTTCTGATGATGAAATCATTGGAAATATTGTTATTTCTGCCCTGCTTTACTCAGGCTTAAATCAAAAATCCTCTTTAGAAGCTTTGCTTGAACACTTAAAAGATCCGGCAAAAATCAGAAAGATCGAAGATCTGAACATTATATTTTTAGAACCGCTCTCCCCCTCTTATGGAGATCTCTTTATTGATGAAAAAACCATCCGTAAATCGCGTAATTTTATTCCGGATCAAATTACACGCTTATGGTTAATTCATTTTAATAGCAGAAATATTCGTACAGTAAACCAGAATGTAGAAGACTATCTACAGCTTATTTTTAATAAGATTAAGTTACCATTTAATCTCAAAACTTATAAATTGTTACGCGACTGCGCCAACTTTAACTGGATGCAACTCCCGAAAGTTGACATTGATCCTGCACTTTCACAATGCCTCATTGAGAATACTGCAACCTGTGGCTTATCAGAAATAGAATTTGAAAGATTTCTTCATCCAAAATTTAAATATCAGCAGGACACTCTTACTGATTCAAATGTAGAAAAATCACCATCTACTGTGAGGGAATCCTACTCTAATGATGACATTCAGCAAGCCTTGGATGATGTTATAAAGATTCACAAAGACCTTTTACAACTGATTCGTACATCACAAACTGATCAAAGTATCGATGCATTAATCATTAAATATTGCATTGAAAATACTAATAAATTTAATGAGTATAGTAAACGTGTCGCCTTATGGCTCATCAGCCTTTATAAACCAGAATTAGAACAGATTCAGCCACTGGCTGAACGTTTTAATTTTTGCGTAAACCAATTTCAAAAATCGTTTCAGCAGAATAAGCGTTTAAAAGACGGTTCGATTTACACTTATTATTCGCGTATTGCCGAGCCTTGGCTAACCCATTCTTTACAATATCTAGATAGCGAAGATGATCTGAATACGATACTGGCTAATATCTATCAGCAAATCATTACGAATACCCGACTTGCAGATGAGGCAGGCGAGCTTAACTTTAAAAAATCCAGTGGTCAGACCGTCAGAATGTTGAAACGCTTCCATAGCTTTCAACAAACAGTTTTTGACGCTGAGTCTCTCGAATTAGAGTCAATTGCCATACAAAACAGACCGAGAGCACGTATCATTGGTCCCATGACTTATCAAGCTTTCATGAACAAGTTAGATACCTTATTTTCAGGGGCTAATAGTCAAGAAAATACGTATAAGACATTAAAAATCATCTATATTTTAGCTTACCGTACCGGTATGCGTATTAATGAAATTCTCGGCTTACGTGTGCGGGATATTGAGGGCTTGAGCTGTTTATCCGTTTGGATTCAGCCCTACGGCTCAAAAAAGAAAGGAAACTTACATCAACTTAAAACAGATAGTGCTGAACGCAAAGTCCCTGTATATTGCTTATTAAAAACCGATGAATATCAAATATTTCATAATCATGTAGTCGAGCAACGATTACTCAATCAGGAAAACTTATACCTATTCAGCAACTGGAATGAAAATAGCAAGCTGAACAAACATACGGTGACAACACCTTTCAGAATGATTATGAACGAGCTTTTTAAAACTCATGACTATTCTTTTCACTCATTTCGACACACGGCTGCCAATCACTTATCCATTCTGCTCAACTGCGATTATGCTCCACTGGTCAAGAATCTTACGGATTATACTGCAGAAGAATATCAGTCCATTCGGACAGAGTTACTCCGTAATACGCATGGTCAAAATCATTGGTTTATGATTGCCCATTTACTGGGTCACATTGACCCTACGGAAACCTTTAAAAGCTATATTCATCTGAGCTACCTGATCGCTGGACATAAAATACTGCAATATCACCCAGACATAGATACTCAATTAGCAAAGAAAATGATGGGCTACCTGCCTTCTTTCAAATTTTTAAACACAGTAAAAGATTCTGCTCCATTCAATTTCGAAAAACATGCTGTCCATTTAAGTCAGCAGTTACTCAACGATCAAACTGACTGGTTAAAAAGTAACGTAGAAGATATTCTAGATGAGGTTTCATTTAACGCTCAGCCTCATGATTTTTTTAAATATTTTGCAGGAACAAAGGAATCCAAAATTTCATTTGCATGGTTTTTTAAATGCTTAAATTTACTGGAAATTCATCATGATCCAGATCTAGTCTCAAAGGAAATGTGTTTACCTGTAGAACTGGTTAACTACTGGTATGAAAATGCAAAACAACTAGGCCAGCTCAAGTCTCAAAAAAATAACCCAAGATTATTTGATCTCAACAACACAAATCATCTGGATAAACCTTTGAAACCCGCCATGATAGATACCGTTGAAGAGCGCACAGCAAGGAACTATTTTTTTGAAAATATTCAAAATATATTTGAAAAAAAGCCAGATCAAATAAAAGCGGTGCTTGAGACATTTTTAAGTCGTGTTACAGTTTCTCATACCGGCATTCATTATCGATGGAATAAAATCGATCAATTGGAATCATTTTATTCCAAGGTAAAAGACCTGTTTCCCCATCAATTTTGGCATTTGCTTGGACAAGACTTGGTACAATTGTTAGATAAAAAGAAACAACCTTTATTACTGAAGCTGACTAAATCGAGCACAACAGAGCATCCTACGACTCAAGAAGATTATGTTCGTCTCCAGCTTTACTCAACAAAAGATGCCAAAGCACTGGCAGCGTTTAAATTCTGTTTACATTTAGCCTGTATCGGTAGACCTCGATCTCTTGAACTCCAAGTTGCAGGACTAGAAATCACTACATGCTGTTAAATAATTTAACCGTTGTTTCCTTATCTAAAGTCAAATTTAATATATCTTTAGTAAAAATTGGATGTCTGATCAACGATAATTAAATAGTATAAACTCTATGAATTAGCAGCGTCTGAAACAGGGATCAGTCATGCGTACAACATCAGAAAAAACTGCAAAACAGAAAATGATATTAGCTAAGGCAGTTTTAGCTGCTGCTGAGCGCCTTGGTCTTACACAAGATCAACTAGCCTTAATACTGAATATAGATTCAGTGAAAAAATTAACCTCTCTTGAATTAGATCCCACTTCAAAACAGGGAGAAATCGCCCTCACTTTAATCCGTATTACCACATCACTAGATGCTCTTACAGGTGGGGATACAGCCTGGATGCAGCATTTTATGAAATCACCCAATAAATTGATGAGTGGTATTCCAATAGAACAGATTCAGAACCCTCAAGGATTGGCCTCTGTTTTACAATTGGTGGAAGGTCTTCGGGCTAAACTTTAAGATAAGCAAAGTATTATAGAAAAATTTGAAAGTGATAGTCCTCTCCAATAATTCAAATGCGAGGTATAAGAATCCCCCTTCTTCTCAAGATGTATATGTCTGGCCTAATTCCGTCAATTAATTGCGAACTGCTGCTATATATTGGATTTTATTAACCTGATGCGAGGTAAATCCCCCTTATAAATTCAATAACTATTCAACAATCATTATAGAAGTTTGCTATATAGCAAACATTCACCATAATTAGTTAAAAGTTTGCTATATGGCTAACAAGTTTCGGGAGCGAAAAATTGATATGGCTACAAGAGGCGAAATAGGTAAAGAAATACGTTTGGCAAGAAAAGGATTAGGCTATACACAGAAAAGTCTTTCAGAAAAGACTAAAGTCAATAAAACAACAATTTCAGAGATAGAGAATGGCCGTTTTACAGGTTCATTTGACATATTTGAACGTGTGCTTGATGGCGTGGGTTTACAATTCGAAGTGAATAAAAAAAAGTTTAAATTGCCACAGTGGGATGAAATTGAAGAAATATTTTCAGAATATGATGAATGAAATTATTTACAGGCTCTTATCATTTGGTATTTACATCCAACAATGCAAAATCAACAACAACTTGAACACCCATTTCTCATACAAGTAGGGCTATTTTACAGATCGAAATGATAAATTCATAAATTGCTTTTCAAAAAAAAAGAAACTAATATGTTTCTTATAGGACCTAAAAGCAATAAATGTATCTACAATGAATAAGTCTTTACTTCAGCAAATCAAAAAAAGACGAACCCAATTGGGCTTAAAGCAAGTTGATATGCAATCCCGTACAGGCATTTCAAGACAGCAGTACCAAAAACTGGAAAGTCAGGGCAACCCTCGATTAGAGACCTTAGAAATTATAGCGGCAGGATTAAATGCTCAACTGATGCTCATCCCTGATGATAAGGTTCATTTGATCAGACAATTATTGAATGATGAAATTAAAGTCACTATTGAAGATCAGGATGACTTAATGACTAACCCATGGAAGGGTCTTCTCGGAGGAGAGGAACCATGAATACTGTTGCCGTCCTGAAATTAACATTACATCACGGTATCGTTGGATACTTGGCAGGATTTCAGAGCGGAAAAAATATTCTGGTTTTTACAGATTCTTTCCGCTTTGATCAGCAACGTCCGACCTTGAGCCTGCTGACTTCCCCCTTGTATCCTCAAGCGGATAAAATTTTAGAAAAGACCTATGTTACACATCAGCGCTTACACCCCTTGCTATCAAACTTGCTACCAGAAGGTGCATTACGTGAACTGATTGCACAAAGCCTCAAAGTACATATAGACAATGAATTTCAGTTATTGGCAGCTTTAGGTCATGATTTACCTGGAGCACTCATTGCGACTCCATTAGATCCAGAAGAAATTCCAGATGAAATAAAATTCAAACTGCAGATCTCGAATCCAGATCAAATTTTAAAGCAAGAGATTCGAACAGATAATAAGTTTTCCTTGGCCGGCGTCCAAATGAAGTTTTCCATGAAAGCCAAAGATGGGCGTTTTACACTAGCACAGGCAACGGAAACGACTCTACTCGGGGACTGGATTATCAAAACTCCTTCTTCCAGACATGCTTTTGTTCCGCTAAATGAATATTCTATGATGACCCTTGCCAAAACGGTCGGAATAGATGTCCCTGAGATTCGCTTGGTGGATATGGCCCTTTTACAAGACCTTCCACCATTAAATTTACCCCAAGAGCAATATGCTTTCGCAATCAAAAGATTTGATAGACAGAGTACTGCTGATACTACAGAGCTTATTCACATCGAAGATTTTGCTCAGATCTTCGGCGCATATCCACATCAGAAATACAGCACCACAAATTATGAGCAGATAGGAAAGATCATTTATCAATTTTCAGATAACAAAATTATTGATATTCAGCAATTTGCCAGCCGTTTACTCATAAATATTTTACTCGCCAATGGAGATGCACACTTAAAGAACTGGAGTATGATTTATTACGATAAAAGTGCACCAAGATTATCACCCGCATACGATATATTAATGACTAGTGTATATATTGAAAATGAGCATCATTTCGCATTAAATCTTGCCAAAAATAAAGATTGGTATTTAGCTGAGATGAAGCATTTTAAGCAATGGGCAGAAAAAGTCGGCGTTCCATGGCGTATCATCGAGAAGCAACTTCACGATATTCTGGATAATGCTCGATCATTATGGCCAGCGCTATTACTAGACTTACCTATGATTTCCGCTCATAAAGAAAAATTAAGAGAACATTGGAAAAAATTGCATCCAGACTTTCAGATACTTACAGGTGATTAGGGCAACCAGTAACCAAACTAAAATTTCTCAAACAAGTTCATCACATCATTTTCCGTCAGTTTCGCTTCTCCCTCATGATCGGTGCTTAAAATTGACTGTGCCAGTTCGGCTTTATTTTGCTGCAAGGCAATAATTTTCTCTTCTATGCTTTGGTTGGTAATCAGTTTATACACAAATACCGGTTTGTCCTGTCCAATCCGCCATGCACGATCTGAAGCTTGATCCTCAGCAGCAGGGTTCCACCATGGATCATAGTGAATGACTGTATCTGCGGCTGTTAAATTCAGACCGACCCCTCCTGCTTTCAGACTGATTAAAAACACAGGCACTTGTCCAGACTGAAATGCAGTAATAACTTCATCTCGCTTTTTGGTCTGCCCAGTCAGTTTCACATAGCCAATTTCTGCGTGATGAAGTTGCTGCTCAATCAGTTCCAACATTGAGGTAAACTGAGAGAAGATAAGAATTTTTCGCCCCTCTTCCACCATTGGAACGACCATATCGATCAACTGTTCAAGTTTGGCAGAGTGTGCCTGCCCGGTTTTCACTGAATCCAGTTTCAGTAAGCTAGGATGGCAGCACACCTGACGTAGCTTCAGTAAGGCATCTAAAATTTGAATTTGACTACGTTTAAAGCCTTTTTCTGCCACAATTTTCTGAATGCTTGCCTGCATCGTGGCGCGAACAGCCTCATATAGCTTGGATTGCTGTTCATTCATGTCAATATTGACTTCAATCGTGGTTTTTTCTGGCAATTCTTTGGCGACGTCAGTTTTCAAGCGACGTAAAATAAAGGGTTTAATGCGGTTTACCAACTTTTGCCTTAACTGCTGATCACCGCGTTTTTCAATAGGATAGCGGTACTTTTTATTAAAGATTTCTTGTGAATATAAAAATCCTGGCATTAGAAAATAAAATAGTGCCCACAGCTCACCCAAATGATTTTCCATAGGTGTACCAGTTAGACATAGACGATGTCGCGCTGTTAATTGCCGTACTACCTGTGCAGCTTTGGCACGCGGATTTTTAATATTCTGCGCTTCATCCAGAATGAGTTGATGATATTCATATTGCTTCAGTTGCTCTTCATCTCTCGCCAAGAGCGGGTAGGTGGTTAACACAATGTCATAGTGTGAAATCTGCTCAAAATACTGATGGCGGTCGGGGCCTTGTAGCAGCAGTACCTTGAGCTCAGGGGTAAATTTTTCCGCTTCTTTGAACCAGTTATGCATCAGCGATGTGGGTGCAACAATTAAGGCGGGTCTGTCCTGCAAATGACCAGCCTGCTTTTCCATGAGTAAGTGGGCTAAAGTTTGTGCTGTTTTACCCAAACCCATATCATCCGCCAGAATCCCGCCATGCTGGGTTTCCCTTAAAAACTGTAACCAGCCTAAGCCCTGCTGCTGGTATAGACGCAACTCCCCCTGAAAACCTTGTGGTGTCGGCAGTTGTTGCTGATAGCCTTGTTTGAATTTATGTACAAATTTCTGCAGGCGATCACTGACCTGCCATGTCATCCCAAGATTATGCTGCAATTCTAATAATTGACTCGCATCATAGCGATCAATACTGCGCTCTTCTTGCTGTAAAATGCTCTGCAGATGCAATAATACCGGCTTAATATCCCTAGCGGATAGCGCCAAATCAGGTTGATCCACTGCAGTTTTCAGGGTGAAAATTTGACTGTCATGCAGATGAATAAAAGTCCGCGGATCAAGTAAATCAGGATTTACTCGCACCAAAGCTACGAGCGCATCAAGTAAATTATAAGAATTGCCTGCACTGTCTTGAACCGTCGCCCCGATATTGAACCAGTCCTGCTGGCCTTCAGATTCAGTGATAGAAATATTTAAATTTTCAACATATTGCAGGTTAAAGGGGCTGTTTTCCAGATGCTCTATCTGCCAGCCCATCAACTCAATTTGATTGATGGGCATCAGCTGTTTGATCCAGTCTCCATAGAAAGCAAAAACCATAGAATCGAGACGTTGTTTATCCAGTTTTAATTGCTGGTCATAACTAAGATCTTTCACCCACTTCAGTGATTCGACCAATAGCTGTAAACGCTGGATTGACTGTTGTTCCTGAACTAAGTCCCGAAGCTGTCGCACCATTTTGCCATGCTGCTCACCAATAAAACTGTCACCTGATGTACCTGCTTTTATTCGCCCACCAGCATAGGAAAATTCAATTTCAGCACAAACAGACTCTTCCCATTTCCAATCAAATTTATCTAAAACACCGAAGCGTAAAATTGGCTGGGGACTTCCCTCAAGGACATCAATATGCTGAATAGACTCGGGCCGAGGCAGATTTTTCACGTCTGAATATTGATGAGTCAGTTTCTCAAACTCTGGCAAGAGCATAGATGGAAGATCAGGCATCTGTAAAAAATGGTACAGAAGATTTGCCGTATATTCACCATATAACTGGCCCACCGTGTTCTGTTGAATATTCACATAACATGGTGGATGGCTCGCGAGAATCTGAATATGTGGATTTGATTTCAAATCAAGTCGAATATCACCATTGACCAATTCAATGTTTAAATGCTCTGTCTGTTTGTTTACACCTTGTTGCCAGATCAGTTCGATGTGATAGCCTTGTTCTGACCATTGAAGTGCAGTATGGCTCTTTTTTTGCCAGTACACATCGCCACTTTGAATAAAAGATTTGAAATGCTCCAATAAAATTCTGGAGATATCAAGATTGCTTTGATAAAAGCGTTCGTCACTGTTTATTTTGGCATAATAATAAATCTGGTTAAATAATTGTCGTTTTTGTTCAGGTAAAGTCAGATGCTTTCTGGTGATATTTTCATATTGGGTATAATAACTTTCCCCCGCAATTGAGCCGTTTTTATTGCGTCTGGCCTTCTGAACATCAACTGTCAATTTCTTTAAGCTGACAGACTGATCTAGCAGGTAAATTAAATAATTGTTTGTTTTGACAGATTGCTCTGGTTCAGTCTGTTGTAAATACCGTTTAAAATCATTCAACCAGCGCTGCGCCTGATCATCCCCCCGTTGGCGTTTTGTGATTCCCTGCGGGGATTGAGAGTCAGCATAACGCTGCTGAAATTCCTGGCGATATTCCTGAAAGAATAACCGCGCTAAAGCAGCAGCATGTTTACAGTTATATCCAACCGGACAAGTGCAGTCGTCATCGATTAAACGGTCTTTTTGGGGATTATAGGTAATTGCGGTATCGTAATAATCTGTTCCTTCAATTTGGGCATACATCGTAACCCCGTCTTTTTCCTCAAAGAACTCAATCGTTTTCCTATCAATGTGTTTAGCATAGCTCTGGCTGCGCTGAAGAGTTGCAGTACTAAAGCGAGATAGAAAATTGATCAATGAGGACATAATTACCAGACACTAAAAATGTTTATACAATTATAACGGACAAAGCTGTCATTTCAGAACAGTAGCCGAACTGCTCAACCCGAGCACAGATTCGACTCACTCAATAGGAATATTGTGAGTAAAGACAATCAAATCCGAGAAGTTAAACAGATCATTGAGGTCGAAAATATCCTGATAGAAGTGATCATTTCTTCACGACCGTTAATTTTAAACCAAATGGGGTTAAAAATTTTAGCATTGTTTCTAGAGTTGGATTTGCATCTGATCGCTCTAGTTTCTGTAAAGTTTGAAGCGAAATTTTAGTGATCTTGGACATTTCATGTAATGTCAGATGCAGCTCTGTTCTAATGAATTTTGCAATGACATGTATCGGCCAATCGGGATTCAGTTGAATCTGTTCTAAGACATATTGTCTTTTTTTAATTTGCTCTATTTGAGAGAGTGGAATAAAACGTTTATCCATAACAAATCTCCTTTAATTGTGCGCAAATACCTTCAATGCGATATGCACAATTTTCTAGAATTTCATCATCTATCCCGATAGATTTCATCTTGGTTATGTTCAATTGCGTAATCCATTGAATAATATGTTCCGCAGCTAGCTTTCCAACCTTTAGCTTTTTCACCTATTACTTCAATAGTGGCACAATCGATCGATTGATTATTCAGAAATATTTGGAAAGATCAAAAATCATTCATAATTCTATTTAAATAGTAAAGTACAGGCAGTTTTGCCTATTATATACTTATTATAGTAGTAAAGTATTATTTTTATCCAAGTGAGTTTTCAAAATTATGCTTCATCCATAATCCATTCTTTAAAAAGAGCATCCTCGATTTCATAAGTACCATTTTCTGGTTTAAAAATAATTTGTTTTTTTGATAAAGAACGTAGGGCCGATTGAATACTTGATACCGCAATGTTATCTACACCAATGGAATCAGCCAGATGTTGTCTAAATTGACTACTATAAAGTTCAACTTGCGATTCCGCTATGGCTTTTAAAATTAGCTGTTCTAATAACTTAAACTCTCCCCATAATCCCGAAAAGTCACGATGCCCCATTGTATCGGCTATAAGCTGTTCCTTGGCAAAATCTATAGCCAGCATTGGGTTTAAGGCTAAACGCTCCACTAATGATCTTGCTAGTTGAGGACTTTGCTTCATATCTAAAAAAGCGTGCCATAAAATTTCTTTATTCAAACTACGTCCTGTTGTCTGATTAAATACATCTGCCAGATGATCTGTAAATGCTTTTGTTAGATTTGGAAAAGGTAAATTCTGTCCATAATGAAAAAATGGAGCACTACTCACAGAAAACATTTGTCTCAGGCCTTCTCGACTTGAACCAGTAAAAATCACCTTTATTGTTTCTTTATGCATATCTAAAGCGGTACGTAAACTGGCAATCGTGGTTTTATATTTTGAACTAGCTAAAGCCTGAATCTCATCAAGTAACAGTAAAATAGGTTTCCCCTGCTGAGCCAGTTTAGTAATGCTAGACAAAATACTGGAATTCACTTGTCCTTGTAGAAGTGTCACTTCAGCTTTTACCCCTGCCACCTCTGTACTTAAAGAAT
>NZ_JBSYVT010000056.1:0-14716 GCF_054112845.1 Acinetobacter sp. NigerLNRRAM0016 | reverse complement strand
CTCAAGGAGCTGCGCCTGCACGGCATGGCCACGGCCTGGGCGGAGTTGACTGCGCAGGGTGAGTCGAACACAGCCTCGTCCAAGTGGCTGCTCGAACACCTGCTGGAACAAGAGCACACAGATCGCGCCATGCGCTCGGTGAGCCACCAGATGAACATGGCCAAGCTGCCGATGCACCGCGACCTGGCCGGCTTCGACTTCAGCGCCTCCAGCGCAGACGCTCGTTTGATCAGCGAACTGGCCAGTCTGGCCTTTACCGACACCGCGCAGAACGTGGTGCTGATCGGTGGGCCTGGCACCGGTAAAACCCACCTGGCCACTGCGCTGGCCGTGTCCGGCATCACCCGGCACGGCAAGCGCGTGCGCTTCTACTCCACGGTCGATCTGGTCAATCTGCTGGAGCGCGAAAAGCACGACGGCAAAGCCGGGCGGATCGCCCAAGCTCTGCTGCGCATGGATCTGGTCATCCTCGACGAACTGGGTTATCTGCCCTTCAGCCAGGCCGGCGGTGCGTTGCTGTTTCACCTGCTATCCAAGCTGTACGAACACACCAGCGTGGTGATCACCACCAACCTGAGCTTCGCCGAATGGTCGAGCGTGTTCGGCGACGCCAAGATGACCACCGCCCTGCTGGATCGGCTGACCCACCACTGCCACATCGTCGAAACCGGTAACGAGTCCTATCGCCTGCAACACAGTAGCTTGGCGGCCCAGGCCAAGATCAAATCACGGGAGCGAAAGCGTAAGGGCGGCCAGGAACCGGAGGACGATGAGCCGTTCTGATTTCATGGCGACGACGGCCTGCTACATGGCTGCGTGTGGCAGGTCTTAAACAACTGAACTGGGCTAGCGAAGGAGTGGGGGCAACAGCAGCTGCGCTGGTAGACTTATCCACAGTTGCTGGTAACAAAATCAGCAATCCGCCCTGGGTCAAATTTCAATCGGCAGGGTGGGTCAATTTTCCATCAGCGCCAACACACTAAGCAACCATCAGAAAATTTTGACTGTACGCCAAAAAATTCGCATCTACCAGCATCTAAACAGGCGTTGTTGATTATCATAAAACACTGACACTGTATTATATAATCGTGCTTTTGTGTTATTTTTTTAATATTTACTGATTACGTACTTGCTTAACCACTCAGTTGCGCTAGAATTAATAGACGCGAAATTTAAATCTCTAATTTTCCAACACTTAGTAAAACCTCGTTTGCCATCCCACTACCATTGTAGGAGCAAATCAGGAGACATAAAAAATTAGCGGTAGCGTGCCTGGCCCTCTAGATAAGTATTGGAGACTGTAATGAAGTTTGAAAAGTCACAGACAGCAATCGACCACCTGACTCCCGAGCAACACCGAATTACCCAGGAGGCGGGCACCGAAAGGCCCTTCACGGGCGAGTACAACGACAACAAGGAGCCTGGCATCTACGTCGACATAGT
This sequence comes from Acinetobacter sp. NigerLNRRAM0016, assembly GCF_054112845.1. Lineage (NCBI taxonomy): Bacteria > Pseudomonadati > Pseudomonadota > Gammaproteobacteria > Moraxellales > Moraxellaceae > Acinetobacter > Acinetobacter sp. NigerLNRRAM0016. Next base: position 13,273 of record NZ_JBSYVT010000056.1, on the reverse strand, counting down.
GTCGGGAGAGCCACTGTTCGCTTCGACGGACAAGTTCGATTCGGGTACTGGCTGGCCCAGCTTCACCAAGCCGATCGTTTCGGCAAACGTGAACGAGGTGCGGGACAGCGCACACGGCATGGTCCGGACGGAGGTCAGGTCAGTACACGCAGACAGTCATCTCGGCCATGTGTTCCCCGATGGTCCTTCCGACCGCGGCGGTCTGCGGTACTGCATCAACTCAGCGTCCCTTCGCTTCATCCCGCGCGACGAGATGGAGTCCGAGGGATACGGTGAATATCTCGATCAAGTAGAGGAGGCTTAACATGCATCAGCGCGCTGTTCTCGCAGGAGGATGTTTCTGGGGCATGCAGGATCTGATCCGCAAGCGGCCCGGCATCATCTCGACCCGTGTGGGTTACACGGGCGGCGATATTCCGAACGCCACGTATCGTAATCACGGCACGCATGCCGAGGGGATCGAGATTGTCTTCGACCCGACAGTGACGAGCTACCGGAACATCCTGGAATTCTTCTTCCAGATCCACGATCCGACGACGCTGAACCGCCAGGGCAATGATCGTGGGCTCTCCTACCGGTCGGGCATCTATTATGTCGACGAGGAGCAGAAGCGCGTCGCCGAGGATACGATCGCCGATGTGGATGCCTCGGGGCTGTGGGATGGCAAAGTGGTGACCGAGGTCCAGCCGGTCGGCGAGTTCTGGGAGGCCGAGCCCGATCACCAGGATTATCTGGAGAAGCGCCCGGGCGGCTACACCTGCCACTTCGTCCGTCCCGGCTGGGTGCTTCCGAAGCGCCAAAAGGTTGACGACGTACAGCCAGCGGCCGGGACCGCGGCGGAATAGGCTTCACTGCCGTTGCCACTGCGCCGGTCCGGTCCGCAATCTTCGTGACCGCGTCGTTCAGCGACGCGGTCATCGAACCCTACTTCAGAGTGACGGCTCGTTCCAGTCAGTCGCCATCGCAACACCAGGATCGCAGATTTATGCCAGACCTCTCGTCCTTTCCGATCACGCAGCGCTGGCCGGCATCTCATCCCGATCGCCTGCAACTCTACGCAGCCCCTACGCCCAATGGCGTCAAGGTCTCGATCATGCTTGAGGAGACTGGCCTGGCGTACGAGCCCCACCTGATCGACATCTCGAACAACGAGTCGAAGGATCCGGCGTTCGTGTCGCTGAACCCGAACGGACGCATACCGGCGATCATCGATCCGGCTGGCCCTGACGGTAGACCCATCGCCTTATGGGAATCCGGTGCGATCCTCCTCTATCTGGCCGACAAGACGGGTCAGTTCATCTCCACCGAACCAGGCCAGCGTTACGAGACCCTAGCGTGGGTGTTCTTTCAGATGTCGGCCATCGGGCCGATGTTCGGACAGCTAGGCTTTTTCCTGCGATTTGCCGGCAAGGACTATGAGGACAAGCGACCTCGGCAGCGCTTTGTTGATGAATCCAGGCGTCTTCTCGGGGTCCTGGATCACCGGCTGGAGGGCCGCGAATGGATTGTCGATGATTACTCGATCGCGGACATTGCGACGTTTGGCTGGGTGAATGCGCTGGTCGAATTCTACGCAGCGGGCGACATCCTCGGCCTAAGTAGCTATTCGAACGTGCAGGCATGGCTCGAACGCGGGCTGGCGCGACCGGCTGTACAGCGTGGCCTGCGAATTCCTGCGAGGCCTGCATGACCATTATCGCCGCATATTATTACAACGAAGGTAAGCGAGTCCGTGAAATCAGGCTCGATGAGCACGTCGAACTAAACGAGAATCGCTCGGGCTTCTGCTGGATCGCGCTTAGCGAGCCCACCGCAGACGAACTCAGCGCGATCCAGACGACGTATAACCTCCATCCTTTGGCGATCGACAACGCCATGCACCCGCTGTGCCCGCCCAAGCTCGAGGTCTACAACGATGAGTTGTACGTCGTCGCCCAGACCGCCGAGCTGGTCGGCGACCGGATCAGCTACGGCAAGATGGCGATCTTCACCGGTCACAATCACCTTATCACCGTGCGGCACGGCAATGCCGGAGCGCTGGGCAAACTTCGGGAGCAACTCGAGGCATCGCCGACGCAGTTCGGCAAGGGTGTCGACTATGTGCTGCACGCGATCTTGCACCGAGTGGTCGACCAGTATCTGCCCATCTTCGAAATGATCGAGGACGACGTCCTGGCGATGGAGCGACGGTCGCTGCACGATTTCCTCGGGCCAGAAGAGGTGGCGCGAATCTTCGAACTAAGGTCCGAACTCACGCGGTTCCAGCGCACGCTCGGGGCTATGGCCGAGCTGGTGCGAAAGCTCGTTCGCGGCCACTTTCCCTGCATCAGCGCCGAAATGACACCATATTTCCACGACGTCGCGGACCATGTCCACCGCGTGCAGTCCATGGTCGACGGCCTCCTGCTTGTCCTGTCCACGGTCTTCGAGGCCAGCAGCCTTCTGGAAGCGCAAAGGATCGGTGTGGTCACTCGCCAGCTCGCGGCCTGGGCGGCGATCTTGACGGTCCCGACGGCGATCGCCGGAATATATGGCATGAACTTCAAGCACATGCCGGAACTGGACACGCCATATGGCTACTTCGTCGTGCTCGGAGTGATAGCGGTGTTCTGCCTTCTCCTGTTCATGCGCTTCAAGAAGGCCAAGTGGCTATGAGTAACGCACTTCGCGAGCTTCTCCGTCCGCCGAGTCACAGCGCGCTTTGTGCGCGAGCGTGTCCAATCCAGTTCAAGATGAAGGTGCTTCCATGACCTCCCAGGTGACCGACGTTCTAGAAGCAGTCCAGTCATTCATCGCCAACGGCTATGACCGCGAATACCGCGTCAAGGACGGCAATCTCGTCGATCTCGAACTAGGGTCAACCCTCGATGCATGCAGCATTCGCGTCGATGCGGCGTTGCGCCTCGAGAGCGGGGACGACGGCGAAGATGCCTCCAACATCTACGCGATCACCGATCCGGCGACAGAGCATAAAGGCCTGTTGATCGACGTGTTCGATGAAATCTGCTACCGCGACCCAGTTCAAGAGTCGGGACCTCAATGTAGAAGAAGTTGACTAACGAGCATTCGCGTCATCCGATCAAGCAAGCTGGAGACATTTATGAAAGCCATTGGTTACAAGGTTCCGGGACCCATCGCCGCGGATGCCGCGCTGGTCGACATCAATCTGCCTCGGCCTGTCGCTGCAGGATACGATATCCTGGTTGAGGTGAAGGCCGTCTCGGTCAACCCGGTCGACTACAAGGTCCGCAACAGCACGCCGCCGGCAGATGGCGATTGGAAGGTGCTGGGATGGGATGCCGCCGGGATTGTGCGCGAGGTCGGCCCCGACGTCACGCAGTTCGAGTTAGGCGACGAGGTCTATTATGCCGGATCGATCACACGGCCCGGTACCAATGCGGAGTTCCATCTCGTCGACGCCCGGATTGTCGGTCACAAACCTGCGTCGCTCTCCTGGGCGGAAGCGGCGGCGCTGCCGCTGACGACGTTGACGGCCTGGGAGGCGATGTTCGACCGCCTGGACGTGGCGAAGCCCGTACCCGGTGCGGCGGAGGCGATCCTCATCATCGGTGGCGCGGGCGGGGTTGGGTCGATCGCCGTCCAGATCGCGCGACAGCGCACGGACCTCACCGTCATCGCCACAGCCTCTCGACCGGAAACCCAAGAGTGGGTAAGAGGGCTTGGAGCTCACCACGTCATCGACCATTCTCGTCCGCTCGCGCCACAGATCGCCGAACTCGGCATCGGTGCTCCCGCTTTCGTCTTTTCGACCACACATACCGAGCAACATGTCGCCGACATCGCCGAACTGATCGCCCCACAAGGACGGTTCGGACTGATCGACGATCCCAAGGCATTCGATATCATGGTTTTCAAGCGCAAGGCGGTGTCGATCCACCACGAGCTGATGTTCACGCGGTCGATCTACGGCACGCCCGACATGAATGAGCAGGGCGAGATTCTGGATGCGATGGCAGCGCTGGTTGACGACGGCAAAATCCGCACGACGCTGACCCGGCGACTGTCGCCGATCAATGCCGCCAATCTGAAGACGGTGCATGCACTGATCGAAAGTGGCGCGGCTAAAGGCAAGATCGTCCTCGAAGGCTTCTAACGACCGCGATCGCCAAACATCTTGTCCAACCTCAAAAAGCCGAACGGGTTATGCCCCAGCGATGAGAATCCCATGACCAAATCTATTGCCACCGCCTCGATCAACCGCGAAACCGCAGTCGCCCTCATCGACGCGGCGCTCGCTGCGGCCCGTGCCATCGGCATCCCGGCTGCCGTCGCCGTCGTCGACGCCACCGGTAACCTGCGCGCGTTCGAGCGCACCGACGATGCGCCGTTCCTTACCGTCGATGTTGCCATCGACAAGGCCTGGAGTTCCGCCTCGTTTGGGTTCCCGACCCATGTCTGGAACGACTATGTGACCAACGATCCAAAAGTGGCGCCGCTAGCCTATCGCCCTCGGATGGTCGCTGTCGGCGGCGGTTATCCGATTCTGGAGGATGGGAAGTTGATCGGCGGCATAGGCATCTCCGGAGGCAACTATCAGCAGGATCAGGATGCGTGCGTCGAGGCACTCATGAAAATAGGGTTCCAGTTGCCAGCCTGACGACTGTGAGGCCATCACCGGTGGTAATGGCCAACAGATCCAACCTTTGAGAGGCCTAATGATGGAAGCGTTCGTCGTCTTTACGCGGGAAGAAACCAGCGACCCACATGCACTCGCAACCTATTCTGCAGGCGTCGGACCATCGTTCGATGGTCACGACGTTACCTTTCTCGCCGCTTATGGCGCGATCCAGCATTTGGAGGGGCCGCCCATCGAAGGGGCCGTAATCTTGCGTTTCCCGACGATGCAGGCCGCTCGCGACTGGTATGACAGTCCCGCCTACCAAACCATCGCTGCTCAACGCTTTGCCGGTTCCCGTTACCGCGCCTTTATCATTGAAGGGCGGCGGTGACATACCGACAGAAGCACTTCGGCGCTGACCACGAGGTATCGGCGTGTGAACTCGCATCTTGGGAATCTGTGGGGGGGACCAAGACAGCGGCGCTAGGGGCTCATATCGTCGATCGGATCAGAGAGTTGCTCGGCGAGAATGGGTTATCTATTGCCGAGCTGACGGAGCGGAGCCGCCCTCTCCCAACGGATTGATTCAATCGTTGACGCTCCTCCTATCCGGATCCGGGTTTTCGCACGCTGATCAACAGAGTTACAGCGCGCAACGCCTGTAGTGGGCATCAGGGGATGGGTGGCAATCAGGATGATTGCCCACCTTCCAACGATTAACCTTGCTCAAGTTGCTTCACTAGTCGCTCTGTGGGATCATCGAATGTAGCGTTTTCTGCGTAGCCACTGATTGCCTTAGAGTCTGAAAATGATGACATAGTTTTATTGCCTAACGTTTGACATGAGGGGCGGCCGAGGGCGACAGCCCTTGGACGTCCCTCTCGATGGAAGTGTTGGGCGTCTTTGCACTGAGCATGGACTACCTGTATTCAGCGGCAGTAATGAACTGTGAGAAAGACTCACACCAGACGATGACGGCTTTGTACTGCGAGACGTCTATTGATTCAGGCACAGGAACCACGAAGTTCTCGAAGGTACGAACATCGCCTATGCGTTTCATCTGCGGCTTCAGACGTGCAAAGTCTTTTTCCGTTTCCACGAACTCAGGAGATAGGTAGAGCTTGTAGTCAGGGCCAGGCGCTAGCTTGCCGGTGAACGCAATGCTCTTTGAGCCCACGTTCACTGTGCCTTGCCCCCAATGGAGGGCGTCACTGTCTTTGAGGTCGCGCCGGAACTCCCCCTTGTAGATGCTTTGGCTCGCTGCTAGCGAGGTTTCGGCTAGCGTGGGTGCAGTAGGGGCGGTAAGGATAGGAAGCGCATAGACACCAAGCGCGAAGCCCGCCGCGAGAACGCACACATGAGACACAACGAGAAGGATTGCTTTCTTCATTGGATGAAAGCCTCACAGATTGGATGAAGACGCCCAACTACTCTTATGCGGCAGAGGTGACACATAAGATGAAAAAAAACTTGCTGCATAAGACACCTATTTGATTAAAAATACAACAAAAAGCATTGATTTATTTAAACTAAAATTATCATTAAACAAAAAAAATAACAAGGATAATATGATGACAACTCAGCACCCAAAACTATTCGATTTAGTTAGACAACGTATACGCTATAAGCATATGAGTTATCGAACTGAGCAAGCGTATTGTGGTTGGATAAAACGCTATGTAATTTTTCATCAAATGCGTCATCCACAAGAGATGGGTCGATTGGAAGTGGAATCTTATCTGTCACATTTGGTGAACGTGGGAAATGTTTCACAATCTACACATCATCAAGCACTTTCAGCATTACTTTTCTTATATAAGGAGGTACTTGGCGTAGGGCTACCTTGGTTACTAGAATTAAATCGACCCAATAAACCCAAAAGATTACCTGTAGCATTAACACACCTAGAGGTTCAGTCCGTTTTTAAACATTTATCAGGTATTCATCTGTTAATGGCTAAAATGCTCTATGGCACAGGCATGAGATTGACAGAGTTATTACAACTACGCATTAAAGATATAGATTTGAGTATAGGAAGTATAAAGCACCTTTTCACCCCTAAGCTGAAGTATCATACCCGAAATTGCTGCTCATTTTTATTGCCTAAGCCCCAGAATTTAGCTTCACAGCGCCTAAAGCAGGTCGTATTTTGGTCGATTTGACCGAAAAGTGCCTGGCGAATGGATCTCTAGCCGACAGTTGCCCCACCGGCCTGCCGCAAAGGCTGACAGTGCATGGATTGAGAACTTAGGCGCGTCAATTAAATAGGCAAGTCTGCGATGGGTCGAACAGGCTGGGAGTCAGTGGCGGGGCTCGCTCTGGCGGCAATTCGTGCTGTTTGGCAGCGTCAACCTTAGCGGCTTTCTGCCTGAGGTAATTAAGAATCAGCTCAATCACCTTCGGGTCTTCAATGCTTGCAATCACTTTGACTTGGCCACCGCAGTGTTCACAGACCTCGATGTCGATGTTGAAAACACGCTTGAGTCGTTGCATCCAGGTCATAGCGCGGTGGCGCTCTGCGGGGCTCTTGTCACACCAGCCAGTATCGAGACCTTCCGATTGATCGGGCTTTTTGCCCCGCTTAGCGGGTGTTACTTGAACGCGGTGTTTGCTGTTCGGTGCAAAAAGCCCGTGGAATCGAGTAAGGTTGACCCTAGGCTTGGGTACCAAAGCCGCTAGCTTGGCAATGAAATCCAGTGGTTCGAAGATCACATGCGTAGTGCCATTGCGGTAAGGGGTTTTGAGCTCGTAGCGGATTTGTCCATTGGCGGTCAATGCCAGACGCTTTTCCGAGATCGCTGGCCGACTGATATAGCGACACAGGCGCTCAAGCTTATCTCGCTGATGCGCTTCGGCCATGACACCGGCGTGTAGCGAGAAGCCGGCATAGTTCGCCACTCGGCTGTTGGTGTCGGCCTGATTCTCTCGCCCCGGTAAGGTTTGTAGGGTGAAGACCTTGCGCCCCTGCTGAGGACCGGTGGCGATGCGATAGGTCACTGATGCGCCCTGCAGTTGCGTCAGCACATCGCCTTCCTCCTCTTCCAGAGTCAACCAGGTATTCTCGGCATCGCGCTCTAATACGCCTCGCTTTTCCAGACAGCGAGCAATGCGATGGCTAAGCGTGTGGACGAGGGTATTCAGCTCATCGTGGGTCGGCGCTTTGACCCGATGGAAGCGCTGTTTACCATGGCCGTCTTCGGTGTAAATCCCGTCGAGAAACAGCATGTGGTAGTGTACATTCAGATTCAGCGCGGAGCCAAAGCGTTGGATGAGCGTTACCGATCCACTTTGTGCCGTAGCCTTGGTAAAACCCGCTTTCTTAATCAGATGGGTTGAGAGTATACGGTAAACGATGCTCAAGACCTTGCCCATCAGCTCCGGGTAACGGGCCTGCAAAAAGCGCAACTGGAAAGGAAAACTCAGCACCCATTGGCGAATAGGCTCTGCGGGAAATACTTCATCCACCAAAAGTGCGGCACTCTCCACCATCCGGCGGGCACCGCAGCTGGGGCAGAAACCACGCCGTTTGCAGCTGAAAGCGACCAAACGCTCGTGATGACAATCTTCACAGCGCACACGCAAAAAGCCATACTCTAGCTCCGCGTCGAGATGGAAGTCCGAGAAAACAATGCTACCGCCAGCGTCGATAACCGTAAACCACGGAGTTCCTCGTGTGCGGTAGTCTTCCATGAAGGTTGGAAACGGCGAGCCGGTCGGTTGCTCGTCGTGACCGAAAACGATAGGAAGCTCATACTTGAGCTGGTTCACGCGCAACTTCTCGAAGGTATTCTCATGCGTTCCTTCGAAGACGGTCTGGATCACTGCGAACCCCACGTCTTTTGAGCTCAACGCTGCATGCAACTTTTGTAGCGTCGGAAACCCATGCAAATGGCAACCTTGGCACCAATGCTGGAAGGCAAACAAGATTTTCGGGCCGGGCCCGATATCTGACAGTTTGAACGGCGCGATACTTTCCCCATCTTTGCCAATCCATTTTTGCACCCGCAGCTCAGGCGCTTGTCGTTCGATCTCGTTCATCTGATCCTCCAACCCCGATACAGAAGCTTAGTGGATGATCGCGCGTCGCGACGGTGCGCGAACGTCCGACCTTATTTTCCCTATTTCCTGAAGCCAGAATAGATCAGATCGACATTTCGTCCTTAATATACTCAAGCTGCCGGCGAGCGCGAACTGGGCAACCATGCGCTGGTGAGCCTTGAGCTTTGCACGCTGCCCATCCGTTTGAGAGCGAACCTGCAACTTCCGCTCCGCATACCGCAGATCAGCGTACGCAGCCTTGGGGTTATCTACCCTATAGCCATTGGGTATTGGGAATCATGCTGGCCTGACGCTATGTTCGATACGCGATTTTTTACGATGATAGAGCATCTGTATCTGATTTTTAGTCGATTGGCTTATTCGGCGGATGTGCGGGCAAATGCTTTACGCAGAGTACTGAAATGAAGGCCGGCTTCGGTCTGCCGTATCGAGCAAGAGGGGTCACTATGGTCACCAGAGGTTTCACCGGTCGCGGTTCAGGCGACCAGTCCGATCGGATTCCGCCAGGTCAGCATCTGGTGGAGGATTTCCCTGTTCTGTCGGCCGGCCCTACGCCGAGGGTAGAGCCCTCCGACTGGAAATTCACAGTCAAAATTGGTCCGAAGCCCGTCAAAACGTGGAATTGGGGCGAATTCAACACTCTACCAAAGACCCAGGTGACAAAGGATATTCACTGCGTCACCTCTTGGTCCAAACTGGATACCGTTTGGGAGGGTGTACTCATTGAAGACATCCTTGCAGATGCAGAGCTTGATCGGCCTACCGATTTCGTCTTGGCGCACTGCTACGATAATTATTCGACAAACGTCCCTCTGACGGATCTGCTTTCCGGGAAAGCGATGGTCGCCCTCAGTTATGCGGGCAAGCCACTTTCCCGCGATCATGGGGGGCCGGCGCGTCTTCTAGTGCCGCACCTTTACTTCTGGAAATCCGCCAAATGGGTGAATGCGCTGCAATTCACGACGCGTGACGAGGCCGGCTTTTGGGAGCTGCACGGCTATCACATCTACGGCGATCCGTGGCGCGAACAACGATACACCCATGACTGAAAACGAAGCGCAAGTCCGTTCGTGGCAATCATGCGTGATCGACGACATCATCCAGCAAACACCGAGTATCAAGAGCTTCTTCCTTCGGTTGAGCAAGCCGTTCGCGCACACCGCAGGTCAGCACGTCGATATCCGGCTGACCGCGCCCGACGGCTACAGTGCAATGCGCAGCTACTCGATCGCGTCATCGGCAGTTTCGACCCCGATCGTCGAGATAGCTATCGAGCGCATGCCGGATGCCGAAGTTTCGCCGTTTTTTCACGACATCGCGGCGATTGGTGACGAAATCGAAGTTCGCGGTCCGCTCGGTGGCCATTTCCTTTGGCCTGAGCCTGCCATAGATCCGGTTCTGTTGATCGGGGGAGGCTCCGGCCTCGTGCCGTTGATGGCAATGATCCGGCAGCGCCGCGCATTGGCCCAAGCCGTTCCGACAGCGTTGCTCCTGTCCGCACGAACCGCCGAGGACGTTCTCTTCTCAGAAGAACTTCATTGCATCGAAATCAGCGATCCGGCGTTCGTCCTGGCGCTCGCGATTACGCGCGAGAAACCGGTTCGCGCATCGGACTTTGCGCGACGGATCGACGGCATGATGGTCCAAGAAATTCTAACCAGGCTTCAGGGAAAGCCGACGCAAGTGTTCGTCTGCGGGTCTAACGGATTCGTCAACATCGCAACCGATAGCGCGCTGCTGGCGGGCTTGGACGCCTCCATCATCAAGACGGAGCGCTACGGGGGCTAGCGGCGCGAGCTACCTCACGTCGCGCCGATCGTAGACGTGCGCCCTGGGAAGCTTTGGCGATCAACGTGAACCGTTTTGCCGAACACAGTCTTCGTACCCCCCGGCCTCTAGAACGCCTTCGCTCGCGATACCTGGCTCGACATCAAGCTCAATTTGAAAGTTCCTGCACTATCCGTCGTCCTGATATGCTCGACCAGCATGATGGGCGATTCGAGCGGGACCGCTTCCGTCCCAATCGAGGCTCGGTTACCTTAGAGCATCGGCTCGGCGCTACAGGAGGCGCGTGCGGCCTCTGCCTGGCGGTGAAAGCACTTTGGGCCATGTCGCCTGGATAGCGGCCAATCGTCAGCATCTGCTCCGATGTCGGCCAAGGTGCAGTCGCCATCTTTGAACGCCGCGAATTGGAGATCAACGCCATGACAGCGATCCGCGTGCAACTGCCGGAGATGCAATATGACAACTGATGTATTGCTGTACACCACGAATTGGTGCCCGTTCTGCCGCCGAGCGAAGGCGCTCCTCAAGGAAAAGGGCGTGCGATGGAAGGAGCTCGATATTGAGGCGGATCCGGCTCACCGGCAGGCCATGGCGGAAGCGTCGGGGCGAAGCTCCGTGCCGCAGATCTTCATCAATGGCACCCTTATCGGTGGCTCCGATGAGCTATTCGCGCTCGATGTCAGAGGCGAGCTCGACAAACTTCTCGGGCGCAACCCGCCTGCCACCTGAGGAGGTGCGGCTTGGGGCAGCCAGCCCGCGAGCCTTCGCCGGTTGATGAATACAAAAGGAGAGTCCGTTGGTCTCAGCCATCTGGAAAGACACTACTATCGCCACAAGCGACGAAACAGTCATCGTCGAGGGAAATCACTACTTCCCACCGTCAGGAGTCGACCTGAGCCTGCTTGAGATGAGCCCGCACACATCTGTCTGTCCGATCAAAGGCGCCGCGCGCTTCTTTCATGTTCGCGCGGGTGACGCGCTCAACGTGAACGCCGCTTGGACCTATCCCGCCCCCACTCCGGATGCCGAGGGTATCCGGGATTACATCGCTTTCTGGAAAGGCGTGGACGTTGCCTAGCAGACTGGACGGACGACTTCGCTGATAGCCATGCGGGCGCCGACATCTCAATTATCCTGCCCACCCCGGGCCTCGTCGGCTGCAGGAATCTGCCCGGCACCTTAGCGCGACCCGGCAATGGCGGTCTCGCACCCGCCGCGCCTCTGTTCTATCAATAAGGATGGATGACATGGAGCATTCCGAGTTCGATGCCGCTTTCGCGAAGCTTGCGGAGGGATACAGAGAAGGGACTTATGAAGGCCGGCGTTTCAGCTTGATCGTCCGGCGATCTGGGGACGGACGTCGCAACAGTCTGTTCGCCAGGGAGTTGGACGGGACTGACATTGTCAGCTTCAACCTCTTCCGCGTTACATCAGATAGGACATTGTTGAAGCCGTGCGAAATGTCCGCCGAAAAGGTCGTAGCGTTCGTGCTGGAGTTCCGACCGGACACCTGACGGGCAGAAGAAGATCCCGGCCAACCGGCGCGCCTGCGACGGCCGGCTATCTAAGGCTGCGCAAGCCTATAGCCGCAGCTCATTGCACTTCGTCTGGCGAGGAATTCAACATCGATACGTCGCCATCCGCGGGGATATCGGTACAGGCGCCCGTGTAAGCCAGATTGAGAAATCCTAAGCGATGACTAACACCAATGACGCCACCCTTCCGACACATTCTATTCTTGAGGAATGCACAGCGATGGCTGTCGTCAACGCTCTGAAGATTATTCTGAAGAACAGCTACGCGATCTACCTTAAGACAAAAAATGCCACTCGGGCGCATCCCGCCCCTACTTCAGGGACTTTCACTTGCTTCTCGCTCTGTCACTCACAGCATCGGCACGCCCATGACGCATGGTATCCAGGCCTCATAATTTTCCCATATAACCTTCTTGTCTTTTGCGCACCCAGAAAGACTCGAGGCTTTAACTGGACAGATGAGCCCTCGAGGGTAGTGTTCACCTGATTGGCTTTCTCATATCTGATGTTGATTCGCACAGTGTGCCAACCAGGTGATAGTTTCAAAAAACCTGCGCTTCAGAGCGAATTAGACGATCTTCGATAAGAGCGATCCGCCTCAAAATCCAAAACATCTAACATTGTCCTAGAGCCATATTTGTACCTAGTACTATGGCGCTCCCATTAACACATTTGATGATGCACAGAAAACTTAGCTCATGATAGCTTTCAGCTAACAGCTATTCGGAAGCCCGAAAGGATTCAACCGTTTAAGCGTGAACCGTCGATTATAAATACTTTCGTAAGTTAGCTTTAAAGGACGCTTTTAGTCCTTGTAAATACGCATTACGACTCCACAGCTACCAAATCCATACGGCGCCAGCAACCATTAAAACACCCGACACTACTAAAACAATAGTAGAGGCGCGATTGCTGCCTTTCAAAGTATGACCAACACCCACATCCATAACTAGGTGTCGAATTCCGGCTACGAGATGATAAATAAATGAAGAGTATACCAACCAGAAACTAACTTTGCCGAAAGGTGAAGAAAAAATCTCCTTGACTTCATTAAAACCCTTTTCTGACTCCAACGATTTGCTCAGCATATACAGTATCAGTCCCAGAAAAATAAAGAGCATAATTCCTGAAATCCGGTGCAGAATCGATGTAAGCGCCGTGAGAGGAAGCTGAATGGTTCGAATATCAAGATTAACCGGCCGCTTTTTATTCATTTTGACTCCAGTCAACAATTCTAGTGGGGGATTTCAGTTTTCGATCTCATTCATCATAGCAGCTGTAACTAAGGCTGGCGGCGACAATAATGGAGATATTC
>NZ_JBSYVT010000055.1:0-15084 GCF_054112845.1 Acinetobacter sp. NigerLNRRAM0016 | reverse complement strand
TTGTTCAAAAGTCATATTTTACCTCGGAGAAACCGGACATTTTTATTGGTGAGAATATAGACACTTTAAATGGGTTCTAACACTCTCGTTTCGTATAACAACCATTATGTTAAATAACATTGATTTTAGTTGATTATTCATCCTTATAGCTTTTGAAAACTTGCAGAACTTTTCTTAATTTGTAATCCTTGCTGCCAAGGGTGCCTAGCTAAGCTAAGGCAGGTATTTGTTGTAGTCGGGCCGCTATAACAGGATGAAGAGTACCTGTATGTTTAATCTAAATATTTTTAATAAGATTTCTACTGAAGTCTTAACCTATAAGAATGCCCTTGAACTGAATTCAGAGAATCAATTAATCATAAAATATAAGACCTCCAGTTCTGATGAATATAGAAAAGCTATTGTCTTGATTCTAAAAGAGCGAGGATATAGTAGGTTGGAAATAGGGCAGTTACTTGAGAGTTAATTCTTAAAATTTTCTAAAATTAACATAATACACGTTATACGAATCTAAAAACGGGAGCCTTTAGCTCCCATTTTTACTATATTTTTTAAAGTCTTAGGCATGTTGTACTGTGAGTTTTAGGCCTAAAGCATTCACAACACGATTAATCGTATCAAAACGTGGTGCTGAATCCTGACGTAGGGCTTTGTAGAGTGCCTCACGTCCAATCCCTGCTTCTTTAGCGATTTGAGTCATGCCACGAGCTTTAGCAATAACGCCAAGTGCATGGGCTAATTCAGCTGGATCATTCTCTTCAAGAACCATATTGAGATACATCACAATGTCTTCTTCAGTTTTGAGCGACTCAGCCATATCAAAACTTGGTAAATCAGCGACTTTAACCATTTTAATCCTCCAATGTTTTCGATAATTTGACTGCACGATCGATATCTTGTTGTTGAGTCGATTTATCTCCTCCACCAAGCATTACAATCACTACGTCACCATGTTGGATGTAATACATTCTCCATCCAGCACCGAAGAACTCTCTCATTTCCCAAACGCCATCTTGAAGAGGCTTAATGTCTCCCCAATTTCCACGTTGAACCTTATCCAATCTACGATTCAGGCGAATACGGGTCATATTGTCTTTAATGCCATCCAACCATTCATCAAACTCTGGCAGACGTTTAATTTCAATCATGAGGATTCCTTGTTTTCTCACCATATTGTATTCGATCGAATACAATATGCAAGTAATCTATATGGACATCCATTAATTTCTTATAATCGCCATTATGTTAAGTGATTAAAAAAGCCTTGAAATAGTTGTAAATTAGTTGTAAAATAGTTGTATATTAATTTCACACCTATGGAGGTTTTTATATGTCAAGAATGTCAAAAACAAGCGCCAGCTATATTCGTATTGCGGATAAGATTATTTTTACCTATGCGGAACTAGTACCTGGCAATCATCATGAGTTCAACAAAAAAAATAAAGGCGTACCAGTTGCCGCTGTGCATTATGAAAAATTAGACGAGTATATAATTTTACGTGATGGTCAGGAACAACCGCTGTGCATTGATGACCCGAAAAAATTTATCAGATCAATTCGCCGATTAAATAAAGATTGTGAAATCATAAATAAGCTATGACCATATTTAATGGAATACCTAGAATGACACTTTTAACGATAGTTTAAGCGTTTACACAGTTTTATTTACAGTCTCTGGCTTGGATCCGTATGCCTATTTAAGTGATGTGCTGAAAAGGCTGCCGACACATAAAGTGACCCAGATTGAAGAGTTACTGCCACACTGCTGGAAACCTAAATCGAATTAAAAAATAGGTATGGGATTCAGCGGACGCTTACAAATCTTTTAAGATCAATAGCATAATACTTTATGAAACCCCAACCTTGGCAATAGTCACCAACATAATTTACATTAAATTGTATAAATTGCTGTGTATATAAGTACAATAACATCAATAACTTACGTTTTAAAATATTTTTATTGGAATTAATGTTTATTAAGATCGTTTAATTTTGGTCACATAAGTTTTTAAAAATTTACCAAATAATCACCAACATAATTTTGTGATGATTAATTAGGTAAACCGAATGGTAAAAAATCAGGTTGATGGAGTTATATATGGCTGAACCGTACCGGGTTTGTCGGAGACTTTTTTATTTAAGTTAGGCCACCTGACCTAACGGGTTAATCTTATGCTGCTGTTAGGGTCTAAAAATAGCAGTTTTGAAGGGCTTTATCGAGTGATTTTTTCAACACTCTACGCAATTATGGATATCATAGTATCCACTTTATGTTTTATTTCGCTATAATGGATATAACTGTATCCATTTGGTCTTTGCGGATGAATTTTACCTTACTTGATGATACCGATGTAAGCCAAGCTTATGCGGCTTATTTACGTGAGTTACGCAAGCAGGCAAAGCTGTCGCGCGCTGCATTGGCTGAGCGAAGCTGCGTACCTGCGGCCACCATTAAGAAATTTGAGCTGACCGGGCAAATTTCATTTCGTCAATTGCTGTTGCTATGGCAGACACTTGATTCGCTAGATAGGCTTTATCAGCTCACGCAACTTAGCAAAGAACGCGCTGCTATACCCATGAGTATTGATGAGGTGCTAAAAGATGAGTTTTAAACCGATTCAGAAGCTTAATGTTACTCGTACGCTAAGCTCAGGTGAGCAGATATCTGTTGGAGTCTTGGCGCAGAATCGGCAAGGCGTTTTTTTTCAGTATACTGACGACTATTTGCAGCAGTTTGGCAATTTATCACCGTTTACCTTGCAAGCGAATACGCTAGTTCAAGCCGCACCTAAAGCGCCGCACCAAGGTGTACATGGCGTATTTGAGGATTGTTTGCCCGATGGCTGGGGCATGTTGTTACAAGATCGTATTTTCCGGCAAAAGGGCATCCTACCTAATCAATTAACGGCGATGGATAGACTGGCCTTTGTCGGTGATAAAGGCATGGGAGCGCTGTCTTTTGCTCCGGTGTCTGAGTTTTCAGCCACGACATACGCGGACATTGATTTAGCAACCTTGGGCTTAGAAGCACAAACGCTGTTCGATGCTTCAATGTCAGATTATATGGATGATAATCACGATGAGTTAGATGGGCATACGCAACAGGTGTTGGCCGCATTAGTCGCCGGTGGTAGTTCGGGTGGAGCAAGGCCTAAGGCGCAGATTTATATGCCTGCAGGGGAAACTCAGCATTGTCGAACCTTTGCTCAGCCTGGAGATGAGGCTTGGCTGATTAAGTTTACCTCGAAAAATCTCGCGCTCGGGCATGAAGAAGGGTTGTGTGAAGCGGTTTATTTGCAAATGGCCGAGCTTGCCAAGTGCCAACCACCAGTCTGGCAACTCATTGAAGCACCAACTACAAGCGGTGCGTCTGCCTGGTTGGCGCTTAAGCGTTTTGATTATGTCACGGAGCAGGCCCGTTTAAGCGGTAATCGCAGTTCAGGTCGCTTGCATATGCACAGCGCTTGCGGGCTGCTGGATGCAGACTTTCGAACGCCAAGTTTAGATTATATTGACTTGATCAAAGCCAGCCGTCAGTTGTGTAAATCTCCTGCTGCTGGGCAGCTGCAATTTCGCCGTGCCGTTTTTAACCTGCTGTCGTCTAACCAAGACGACCACAGTAAAAACTGGGCGTTTTTGCAAGCGGATGACGGTCAATGGAACCCTGCACCTTTTTACGATGTTACCTACAGCCCACATCCATTCAACGAACACGCCACTGCTTTCGGCGGTTATGGCAAAGCGCCATCGCTTAAGGTGATGCAAAAACTTGCTACTAGTGCTGGCTTTGCGAATTGGAATGATGCAAAGCAAGTTATTGAAGAAGTCGCAGAAGCCATCAGCCAATTTACGTATCTTGCCAAGCAACAAGGGATCAGTAAAACAACAATGTCCGTGATTGCTAAGACATTGGAGCAGCGTAAACAAGAAAATGCAGCGCTTTTTCTATAACAATAAGAAGGGACAGTAATGAAGCTCGGCCGAAACGATCCTTGCCATTGTGGCAGTGGTAAAAAATTTAAACGTTGTTGTATGAGCAGCGTTTCCAAGCAACATGCCCAAGTCTTCGATGATGTTGAAACCATGCTGGCAATGAACCCAAATTTGAGTCTTGATGAACTCAATGCCGCTTTGCAGCACAAAGTGCAAGAACGCAATCATCAACCTCATCCCGATTTTTGTGGCGTAACGCCAACGCAAATGGCCAATTGGCTTTATGCGCCTTTTGATGAATTAAAGTGGGTGACAATTTGCACTCCCGACTCTCTTTCTGCCAGCCCAATAATGCGTTATCTAGCCCTCATTCTTGATGAGGCCATGGCGCAAGAAGGCTCCTTCAAAGCCACGAGTAAAGGCAACTTACCGGCTAAGTTGGTTAAACAGGCCAGTGAGTTATTGCCTGAGTTTGCCGTTGCTCAATTAGAACGTAGTATAAGCATCAGCGAGTTTTCGGGCAGCAATGAAGACAAATTTAATGCCTTGCACTACACCCGAGTGCTTGCCGAAATTAGCGGTATTATTTATCGGCGCAGTGGCCGCTACCATGTAAAAAAATCAGCGCAAAAGCAGTATCAAGCGCTAGGCATACAGGCCTTTTTCAAACCTATGTTAGAGGCCGCTATCAGCAAATATAACTGGGGTTATTTGGACAGTTTCGAATACGATGTCGACTTGCGCACTTTTTGGTTGTTTATGCTGTGGCGTATTCAAAGCCACAACAGTGTGGAGCAGCTTGTGAAAGAGGTGATGACAGCTTTCCCTAATCTATTGCTGGTATTCCCTACGGATGATTACTTCTCGCCAGAAAGAAACTTAAGTATGCTCATCGAATCACGATTTATTGAGCGATTTTTGCAGTTTTGGGGATTTGTAACGATTGACCCAAGACGTTATATAAACGCTGAACAAGTCGCCAGAGTGATTCAGGTACAGCCTTTGTTAAAACAAACTTTTCAATTCACAATAAATAAATAGCAAGGTCACCGTGAGCGAATTTCAATACTATAAATTTGAGCGTCTGGATGGGTATTTAGATGCTAAAGCACGTCAAGCACTCAGAGCCATTTCAAGCCGTGCCGAGATCAGCGCTACGGCCTTTCAGGTGTATTACACCTACAGTGATCTAAAGGCCGAGCCTTTTGAGCTGATGTTAAAATACTTTGATATCGGTTTTTACTATGCCGATTGGGGCTCAATCGATGTATACATCAAGCTACCAGCAGGAACGCTTCCAGATGCGTTACTTGGCTTTTCAAGTGATGGACTTCATGTTCACGAAAACGATGAGTGGCAGTTGCTGATTTTTTCCCTTGAGGAGTGTGATGAGTATTTTGACGATGAGCATGCTGACGACTTTTTCCAGCATTTAGCCGCTTTACGCGGCGGGTTAATGCAAGGGGATTGGCGCCTTGTGTACTTAATGTGGCTCAAAGCGTTTGATTTTAATGATGGCGTTGAGCGAGTGCCGTTAATTCAATTCGATTTTGAGCACCTCAGGGAAGAGGAGCAGGCGTTTGCTGCGCTGTATGATATTCCCTTAGCATTGGTTAAGGCGCTCGCCATGGTGCTGAGCGAACAACCCAGTCACCAAGCCAAACAAACTCAGCTTACGCTTGATGCGTGGATCCATAATCTCTCGCAAGCAGAGAAAGACACGCTATTACGCACGTTGTTTGAGCAAGGCCAGCTAACCCGTCACCAAGCCTTAGCGCTGACGCGAAAAGAACCTGTCAACACAGACGAGATCTATCAATACTAGTTAACTTCCGCCGTCATTTCTCCTTTCATTGAGCAAGCGCAAAGTCAATTACAGCAAGAGCAAGCCGCAGCACTCGCAAAAAAATTAGCTATCGAAAAAGCGGAAAAAGAAAAAGCGTTGACGGATATCTACAATCAACGTGAGCACTACTGGCAGCAATCACAAGAGCAAGCGGATCGAACTTGCGCCAGTGGTTACGATGCGGCATCACGCTATCTGCATCAGCTGTTTGAGGCCTATCAGTTCAAAGCTGATGAAGCGGCGTTTGAACAACGTTTTAAGCGCTTTGTTGTGGCGAATAATAGCCGTAAAGCACTGTTAAATCGCTTGAGTGATTTGCTTTAAACGATGAGGCGATAGGCTGGCCAAATGACGTTAGCAAAAAACCGATTGAGGGTTGGTTGAAAGGTTGTAAGCCCACCAAAGGTCTACAAATTGTTACCTATGAAGTCACTTTGTGTAGACCTCGGGGTCTAAGTAACGCGCTTTTACCATCTCTGTGGTAAATACTGCGTGAAATACAAAGGCATCACGATATTGGTTTGCTCTAATGCGGATGAGCCTTGTGTACCCGTTAACTTAAAGGTTTTACTTGGAGTACATTTTTCAACGTAGGATGCCAACGATTTTGCTCTTGTACGTTTACCACTTTTGACCTCCACAGGGACGATATCGCCTTCATCGGTCGCCAAAATAAATTCGATTTCGGCACGGGCGTCATTCCATGAATAGCTTGGGTCAACGCCAATGGCAGTGAGCTCTTGTTGCACAAAGTTTTCAGCCACATAACCTTTGTATTCATAGTTTTGTTGCTTAATTTCTTTATAACTGCTGCCGAGCATATGATTAAGCAGACCCACATCAAACAAAAACAGTTTCACCATATTTTCTTTTTTATAGGCCGCTAACGGAGATTTCGGCAATCCTTCAATAGGGTAGTTTGGCAAAGCTAGGCGGCAGCAGTTAAGCCAATGGATCGCGGTTTCAAAATCGCTATAACGAGATTTACGCTCATGCACATGCTTAAATTTAAAGCGTTTAACCGACTCATCGCTGACAAGTGATAGCTGGGCTGGAATGCTATTAAATACCGATTCAATCAGTGTGGTGTCGACCTTGCCCGCGTACTTACCAAAATCGCGGCGATAACCTTCCACTAAATCGGCATGAATTTTTGTGACTTTTTCAACACGCTCTAGAATGCTTGAATCCTTATACTGATACCAAGCAGAAACGGCTTCCGGCATACCACCAGTAAAAAAGTAGTCAGTGAGTTTGTCCATCAATTTGGTGTGTACTGCCGGTGTGCTTGCTTGACTATCAAACGCTTTGATCAGCGCTTGCTCGTTGGATGCGTAAATAAATTCTTGGAAGGTCAGTGGTCGTAAATTGTATTGTTCTACCTTGCCCACAGGGAAGGTGTTGAGCAAACCAATATTCGAGCCGCTGGCAGCGACAAAATAGGACGGTGCTTTTTCAGCAAAGTACTTTAGTGAGGTAACGGCACGTTCACATTCGCCAATTTCATCTAATATCAGCAGATCGGTTTCTGGGTTGAACGCTTGGTTGGTTAACAACTCAATATTCATTACTAGCTCGTCAGGTGACAGAGAGCCATCGAACGCTTCTTTGTAGGCAGGGTTTTCAAGGAAGTCGATACGAAGGATGTTGGCAAAGGTATTCCCAAATAACTCTTGTAGCAGATAGGTTTTACCTGTTTGTCTTGCACCATCGATCAATAATGGCTTGCGCACCGGTTGATTTTTCCATGTTATTAGGGCGTTTAGTAAGTTGCGCTGCATTGTCATTTCCCGCCAATTAAGACTGTTAACTGCCTGTAGTATAACTCAGCCTACACTTTTACGCGCAGAAAAGTGCGGAATTTTACATTTTTATGCGCATAAAAGTGTAATTTGATGACCTTTGGCATTCAGGGATTCACATCATCGCCTTGGCCAACGCGCAAGCTAAACCTAAAAGTAGGATATAAATCCAATTATATTGAGTAAAGTGGGAATATAGTCCCTTTGGTTGGTGATATGGCTAAGCGTGACTTACACAATATATTGTTTCCAAAGCAGCGTAAAATCCTGACGCAGTTTGGTGAAGACTTGCTGTTGGCGATGAAAAGACGTGGTTTTACCAAAAAGCTACTGTGTGAACGTACTGGTTTTGATCATAAAACCGTGAATTAAGTCTTAGCCGGTGATCCGGGCGTTGCCATAGGCACTTACTTAAAGGTGATGGCCGTTCTTGGCATGGAAAGCAACTTTGCAGAAATGGCCGCCCATGATGAAGTGGGTATCAAGCTGCAAAACATAAAATTGCTGGAAGGTTCAAGATGAGCCGTGAAATCGTTGAAGTCTATGCCGACTGGCAGCCAATTGAAGCACCTTTGCTAATAGGGCTGCTTTCTTACAGCGATTCAAGCCGAGGTGGCGTGTTTAGTTTTGCCTACGATAAAGCATTTTTAACCTCAGCCTATCGCTTGCAAATTGATCCCATCCTGACCCTCCACTCCGGTGTACTCTAAAACGATGAAGTCGATAAAAGCTTCCGCGCATTTCTTGATTCATCGCCTGATAGATGGGGGCGTATTTTAATGCAGCGGCGTGCGGCGATTGAGGCGCGCAAAGGCATTCGAGCAACAAGTCGATTAAACGAATTGGATTACCTGCTGGGCGTAAATGACTCTTACCGGATGGGTGGTATTCGATTTAAGCGAACAGGCTCGAATGCTTTTTTGGACGACAATTCTGAATTTGCTGCGCCGCCAATGGCTTCTTTGCGAGAGCTAGAGCATGCAGCAATGCAGATTGAAAAAGACGATAACATCGACAGTGACGAGTATTACCGCTGGTTGAAAATGCTGATTTCTCCAGGCTCATCATTAGGTGGTGCAAGGCCCAAAGCTTGTGTCACAGATGAACAAGACCACTTGTGGATTGCTAAGTTTCCCAATTTAAACGATACCCATGATGTGGGCGCGTGGGAGATGGTCTGTTATGAATTGGCGTTAGCGGCAGGTGTTGACATGTTTCCAAGTGAGATGAGGCAATTTTCGTCACAGCACCATACCTTCTTAACAAAACGGTTTGACCGCGACGGTGACAAGCGGCTGCATTTTTCGTCGGCCATGACACAGCTTCAATACTATGATGGTGAACAATCTCAAGGTGCCAGCTACTTAGAGATTGCTGAATTTATTTCCAATTGTGGAGCACAAACCACAGCTGATTTAGCTCAGTTTTGGCGTATGGGGGTAAAGGCATGGGGAAGTGTTTAATGAAGTGCTGCTGTTTATTTTGGCTTGGTATTTGGTGAAGGGATGTTTTCTAATTTCAATGAAGGTTGCTTGTTACTGTTGTCATCAATGTACTCAAGGGCGTACCTCATAGCCTTGTAGCTTTTCTCGCGTTTTTTAAACATGCGTTGCAGCATAGGGAGAGTGCAGTCCACATAGTCGTGAATAGTGACTTGTGTTTTGCCTTCCGATTCACGATGAATACGACCGGCATATTGAGCCAATGTTCCTTTCCATGAGATGGGCATGGCCAAAAACAACGTATCCAGTCTTGGTAGGTCAAACCCTTCGCCTACATATTTTCCTGTTGCGACGACGACTTGAGCCGATTGCAGATGATTGTCAGCGTTCTTGCGTTCCGCAGCTTTCATGGCGCCTTTAAGTACGACAGTGCTTATACCCATTTCGGTAAGTCGTGAGTGTATGGATTCTGCGTGCTCTCTACGCTCTGTAAGGACTAACGGGTGTCCGCCATTTTGAACACACTCGTAGGCGTCTGAGACGATTTTTGAAGTGCGCTGCTCATTATTGACGAGCCAGCGGTAGGCATCGCTTATTTTGGGGCGCTCATCTGTTTTTATAAGCTCTGCTGCTGGTACATCGTAGAGCTGATGAATCATCACGGTTTGAGTAAATTGCTCATCAGGGCTTTGTTTCACTTTGTAGCGAATAGGCCCTGCCGCCATAAAAATGATCTTTTGATGACCATCTTGTCGCTCTGGTGTTGCTGTAAGGCCCAATACATATTTTGCTCTTACCTCGTTGAGTACCATTTCAAACCTTGGTGCAGATAGGTGGTGGCATTCGTCAACAATAATATGGCCGTAGTCTTGAATGAGAGGAGTGATGGAATTGTCTTTTTTATTAACCAAACTTTGGTAGGTGGCTATGTCGATAATGCCACTCGGCTTTCTTTTACCTCCGCCTATACTGCCAATGGTTACTTCGGGTAGGAACGTGCGTAAGCGCTCTTGCCATTGTTCGAGCAGTTGTCGGCTATGAACCAGTATGAGGGTATTTACTTTGCGTTTTACGATCATAGCAATGGCAGTAACCGTTTTTCCAAATGCAGTTGGCGCATGCAAAATACCGAAGTCATGTTTAGATATTGCGGCCACTGCGTCACGCTGGTTCTTTCGCAAAGTGAACTCAGGGGTAAGCTTTAATAATGGTTTACCAATTTCACGCTTATCGTCAAATAGTGGCGAAATGTTTTGCTCTTGTAGCAAAGCAATCGCATCATCGAGGCAGCCTCGCGGTAGTGCTAGATAACCGTTTTCAATACGAGCACAGGAAATAAACCTCGGAATGCCATGGGTTGAAAAGCGCAACGCTTGTGTTTTAAAAAACACAGGATTAGAAAAACTAGCTAATCGCTTTAGTCCGGCCAGTAATGGCCCAGGTAACTCGCTCATCAAAAAGTAGATATGGTTGGCCAAGGTAATGGTCACGTTTTTCGGCAAAGACTCTAATTTTATTGGTGCGGCTTTGGCTGTGATTTCCCAAGGAGGGCGGTTGTCTGTTAGCCCTTGCTCGGACAGTAATAGGGTGTTGGGTGAAATAGTTGTTATGAGTTGGTCAATACTCGACTGAGTGAGCGTTTTAAGCTCAGCAAGGTACCGCCATTGATCATCGATGGCATTCAGGTCACTGTCAACAAAGCAACTACGACCTGAAAGGCGAGCCTCCTTTTGAAGTGGTAACGCAATGAGATTGCCAAACCCGCCTTCAGGAAGTACATCTTGGTTAGGAAAGAGCCTGTCATAGGAGTCAAACGATAGATTTGGAAATATTTCCATGGCTTTATCAAGCAAAGCGAAACCCAGTGCCCGAGCATGGTTCGCTGGGATATTGGTTTCAAAAAATATCCATAAGTGAGCCCCGTTGCCAGAACGCGAGATTTCTATCGCGTGCGGAATATCAAACGCTTGGCACACTTTAGACATTGCTTTGACTTCTTCTTGCCAACAGCCTTTGTCAAAATCGGCTGCCAACAAATAGCACGAATTATCTTTAAGTAGTGGATACAGACCAACCACTTGATGACCGGCAAGGTGCCTGTAAATAATGTGCTCGTTTAATTCGCTAAACTTTCGGTGTGAACAGTCTTGGCATTTAATGCGGGGTTTGTTGCATAGCCCGCTTACCCACTCATTATCACAGGCTACGGAATAGCCACTGCGCCCCTGTTGATTTTGCCAACGATTGGCAAAGATATCCTCTCTTCCACGAAATCGTTGTCTGAATAAGGCGACCTTTTGTTCTGGCGTGAATGTCTGTACTGAACGCTCGATTTGAGCGCTACGCAAAGCCTCTCTTAATGCGAGAAGCTGCTGCTTTTCATTTTCAAGCTCAGCTAGCCTGTTATCAATAGCAGAAATGTTTGGGTAGCGAGCGTCATTCATAACAAACTAATTTTGATTCGCAGCACTATAAAGCGCGAACTTGC
The DNA here is from genome assembly GCF_054112845.1 of Acinetobacter sp. NigerLNRRAM0016. Classification (NCBI taxonomy): domain Bacteria; kingdom Pseudomonadati; phylum Pseudomonadota; class Gammaproteobacteria; order Moraxellales; family Moraxellaceae; genus Acinetobacter; species Acinetobacter sp. NigerLNRRAM0016. Next base: position 3,573 of record NZ_JBSYVT010000055.1, on the reverse strand, counting down.
GGTGGCTTGATCAGCGACTCTGCTGGAATACCTAACCCTTCATGAAGTTTCCAAATCATTTTTAGCGTGAGTGATCGCTTATGGTTTAGGATTTCATAAACACGATTGCTTTTACCTATCATGGGTTCAAGATCTTTAACGGTTAAGCCTTTGCGCTCCATCTCAAACTTTATTGCCTCAACAGGGTCTGGCAAATCCATTGGAAAATGCTTTGCTTCGTAGGCCTCGACTAACGTAACCAAAATGTCCAGCTTTTCGCCTTCGACGGTATCAGGCTCCGCCATCATTAGGTTTTCGATGTCGTTTAATGCCGCGCGGTAGTCGGCATCTGTTTTAATAGGTCTGATGTCCATTATATTTACCTCTTGTTACTACCTTTTGGCTTCAAATCGTTTGTACATCAATTTTATCGTATTGCGCATGGCTGCCGATAAACCGTATGTAAACCACTTTGTACGCATAATTGATCCAAGCAACTAACCGGTATTTATTACCGGCAATGTTAAACACGACACGCCCATCTTTGAGGATGCTGGCATTTCTAAAGTCCCGTTTCACATCCGCCGGTGCTCCCCAATCAGCGTTTAATGCATGCCTATACCAAGCTAACGTTGGCTCTTTAGCGTCAATGTATTCTGAGCTGTCTTCCCAAAATGTTTTTAAGGTTGATAGTGCGATAATTCTCATAAATAGATATTAGTCCCAATTTGGGACTTTTGCAAGTTTGGTATTCTTGATGCGGTTAGGAGTTGTTACCGCATCCCCAATTGCCCCATTCCTTGGGGCGGTTCACATCCCTCTTATTCACCCTCTTAAGCTCGGCATATCAAGTGTTGCCCCATTGTCCCAACTGCCACGGTAAGTGATCAAATGGGGGGCTTGCTATTTTCGCCTGATGGGCCTTTTCGACATGCGGCTGCGTTTGCCATCGAAGAAGGCCAATACTCTGAACCAATAGAGTGATTCTTCATACCCCAAGCTGTGCGTTGGACGTGCATGCGGGATGAGCCCCAGTTTGCGTCCTAAACTGACAATCACGTAGAAGCGAACGGAAAATACCTATACGAGCCTGAAACTGTGGCTGAAGTTGAGCATATTCTAGGTGCTGTTGTTGTTCTATTAAGACAGCCGATTTATTCACTCGGTTTAGGCTGTGTGATTAATGTGTTTAGAACAGCCCAAGCTTTAAATATTGGGCTTGAAATTGGGGCAGAGAAGGATAACTTGTATCTCAAACCTGATCTGACAGTTACCCATTTTTTATTGTTTCTATCAGGTTAAATTTTCTAGATGTGTATGAAGGCTAATTGCAGAAATTTGATTGATATTGGTACACAAACTGAGTCTTTGTTGCTGTCGAAGTTGGTGCATTATATTGGGTTAAACCTTTTAAAGCACTGAAGCTTAAAGCAGCACGATCAACTACTTTTCTTGTGAAATTCGCATTGGGATCTGAATATTTAAACGAAATTTCTGCTAAAACAGGTTTTAGACTACCGTAAGGCAATAGGGTATACCATAAACTTAACTCTAAATCTGCATCGAATTCACCTAAATCAATCGTTGCACCACTATATTTTCGTTCATAGATAGTTAGACCACCAACTTGATTCAGGGCTAGACTATTATTAAAATTATAGTCATTTTTGAAGCCAGTAAATAGAATATTGATATCCTCAAAATCGTTAATGGTTCGCGAGGTTGGTACGGTTGTTGACTTGCTTGCAACTACAAGGAAACTCAAGTTATCTTTACGAGTAATGTCATCTTCTAGCTTAGTTTTTGCGCCTGATACATTGCTAGTCAAATCTTTGAAGTCAGCAATATAATGGTCATATCCACGATACTTTAAAGTTACTTCTTTTGTACCATTTTCATTACGCTCTCTGAAGCTGTATCCCATATTTTTTAAAGTACAGCTTCCTTGAGTATCGTAAAAGCGGATTTCTCTTTGAGTATCAAAGATCATAGCACCAGTTACGTCACGACTGATTTTATTTTCAATCGCATTTTTCACCGCTGAAAAATAGCTATTTATGCTGCTTGCTTCATTTCCATAATTAAAATTTATGGGATCTAATAGTACTTTGTATTCGCGAGATGTGACTTTGGGAGATGCATAGCTCAGCGATGGTAGCACTGTAATTGCCAAGAAAGTTATCAAAGCCGATTGAGTTATTCTCATTTTTCTCTCTAGACAAAAGTTGAATTTAAAAAGCCCAAAAGAGCTGATGCTTTTGGGCTTCATTCATTGTTATGGGTTGAAAAGATTTAACTTATCGGCAATATATAAGGTAGGTGTATCGACACGCATGCCCACATTATCCAAATACTTTTGCTCTAAACCATTGGTTGTCCAAAGACCCATGTCATCATCATTCACAATGCCAAGAGTTTGTCGGTTAATCAACCATAGACCTTCCATTTTGTCATGCGCATAACTTACACGTTTACCCATATCCAATACCAATGTTTTACTTACTGGCTGAATATTTAGTGCCTGTAATGCTTCCCATTTTTTATCGTTATTTATGAAATACTGTTCTAGAGTTTTACCTGCAATCGTTAAACCAAGTTTAGGATCTTGTACTAGATCGCCCTGAGTTGCGATATCCTCTAAATTGGTAGCATCATTCAGATCAATACGATAAACATGTTTCATGATATTCGGATCGTCCTTAAGGAATTTGCCATCACGTTCCAGTACTAAAAACTCATGATCATTAATCGCAATAATAGCTGAGTTTGAGTTAGCATCAATTTCTTGACGATAGAGATACTGAGCAACTTTTCCTGTTTCAAGATTGATCGTCACAATACGTGTTAAGGTTGATTTATTAACAGCTTTGGTCGGTAAGTCCATTGTCGATTGCATAATCCCAACCAATGTTTTTTGGTCAGGTGTAATAGTTAAACCTTCCATACCACGGTTGGCACGACGATAACTAAATTCTTGCGGTAAAGTGAATGTATTACGCACATCATTTACAAAAGGATTAATACGACCAATTTCTTTTCTATTGGCATCATAGTGCACAATATGAGGGCCATATTCATCACTTACCCAAAATGTACCATCATTCAATGCAGCCAAACCTTCAGAATCGAGACCATAATCGTCAAGCTTGATTGGGTTAGTTAGTGGGTCATATGGCTTTGATGGATCTTTAGCAATTACATTACCATTTATATCGTAAGGTGTTTCACCTGTACCACCGAGTGCAGCAGTATTCGGCAATCCACTAATATTACTTCCATCACGATCTTTTAATAAAATCGTTTTGATGAGTTTAATTGAACCATCATCTTGCACCTCAAATAGCCCAATTTTAGGTACATAGTCTGGCATTGGGAAAATCTTACCAGCACCATTCACGCCATCATTATAGTCAGCATTTGGACCACGATCTGTGATTGCATAAAATTGTTTATTGTTAGTAGGGTGTGCAGCAACATCAGATCCAAAGCCACCTTGTCGAAGGGTAAATGGACTAGCAATAGTTGTTCCATTTACCTTAAAGCTCGTTAAATTTTGGTAAGGTAAAGCAACACCTTGGGCAAATAAGTTTGGCC